>CAIMNF010000326.1 GCA_903842755.1 Oligoflexia bacterium | reverse complement strand
GTCATGAAGAATGACATTGCGCGACTGCCGATTTTTAACTGATTCTTTTTGGCTGACTCTTTTTGATTTAATGTTTTAAAGGAACCCATGACAACGAACAATAACAAGGCGTCTTTTCGTTATTTAGCGTGGGATACGTCTACTCCTACAGGAATCATTGCAGCCTTTGAAGTTGCCCCGGACGGTTTGGTTAAGCTGGTGAGCGAGTGGTCCCTGAGTTTAGACGCAGCAAAACATTCAGAGCGCCTCTTGTGGACGATCGACCTAATGCTTGAAAGCGCAGGCTGGAGTTTGGGTGAACTTGCTGGAATCGTGGTCGGAATCGGACCGGGATCGTTTACGGGCCTTAGAATAGGGCTTACGACCGCAAAAATATTAGGCATGCGGCTCAATATTCCCTTATATCCAGTATCCAGTCTTGCGGTGCTTGCCCGTCCGGCGGCGGCAATGGTTTTGAATGGTGCTCCTGCGATCACTAATGAAGAGAAAATTTTAAGGAATAGAACATTAATTCTAGGGTGCGTGGACGCAACGAAGGGCGAATGGTTTACGTTAATGGGGCCCGCTGAAGCGGTTTATGGTTGTGTTGTACAGAGGGAGAGTGGCTTAGCGAGTGAGCGAGGACATCGGTGGGCGGCAGACGTTTCGGAGCAAGCAATTCCGCCTGAACAAGTTTTTGTAGAGGCAAATAAATATTTAGCGGGTGAGGATCGGTCCGTGTCTTGGCTTGCGGTGGGGCAATCGGTTGAGCGGTATCCGGATTTATTTAAGGCTTTACCCGCAGAGCGGCGGTGGTTGCCTAAGAATTATTTCATTCATCAAGCGGAGGTTCGGTCCTTAGTTGCTCTCGGGGCCGAAGCCATTCAAAGTGGGCTCGCTTGTCCGTCCGCACAGGTTTTTCCTCGTTATTTGCGTGAATCAGACGCTCAGGTGAAACTGAAAAAGGGTCTCCTCAAGCCCCAGGCGCTTACCTCACCCCCAAAGGTGGGGCGAACATAGAATTGGGGTTTTTTAAAAAGTGGAAAGTCAGTTAGCTCAATTGCGTATCGTTTCGGTAGTGATCCCCGTTTTTAATCGATGGGAGCTTACGCAAGTTTGTTTGGATTCGGTGTTAAAGCATTCCGTAAACTTGAAGGAGTTGTGGGTTGTCGATAATGGCTCTACGGATGCAACCCCGGTGGAACTCCAGCGGTATGCGCAAAAGTTTTTGGCATTGGGAATTGGTTTTGAAGTGATCAAAAATGCAGAAAACTTGGGCTTTGGCCGTGCCTGTAATCAAGGACTGAGAAAAATGACGGGCGAATATTTAGTGGTCTTAAACAACGACACCTGGCTTATGCCCGGATGGGACCAAGCCTTGGTGGAACAATGCCGCCGAACAGCGGCCGATTGTGTTGGCCCCTATTTTTATGAAAAGCCATTTGTAAGCGAGGCGCATGTTCTGACGCAGGCTTCCCGTTTTATCAAGCGAAATCGGTTGGCCATAAGGAAGCAGTTTGTTCCCATTCTAATGATGTTTACCCGTGGAGCCTACGAACGGCTAAAGATTAAGGGGAGATCAGGAGAGGTGGACTCGCTTTTTGATGAGCGATTTTTCGTCACGAGCGAGGACCGAGATTTGCGGGAGCGGATGGTGCGCGCGGGGATGGTTTTTTTGCAAACGGGAGCGTGTTTTATTTGGCATCGTTCTATGGGAACGAGGGCAGCGGGTAAGAAAGGCGGGGGCCTTAGCCTTCCCTCCACCTACGAGCAAGAAGGGTTGCGGCTATTTCAAGAAAAATGGGGCTTTGATCCCGTTCCTTTAGACCATACACCACTGGCAAAGTTTAAACGGCGCTGGTGGCGATTGAAAGAACGGTTTGGCTTTTTATGATGCTGAAAAGAGTTTAGTTCGTGTTATCCTTAAAGGAGTAATGGTGAAAAAAATTTACATTCTTCCAAATTTCATTACGACCGTAAATATTGTGTGCGGCGTGTTGGCAATGATTTCTTCCATCAAAGGAGAATTTGTTAAGGCCTGTTGGTTGATTGTCATTTCTGGAGTCGCGGATTCATTAGATGGCCGAGTGGCAAGGTTGGCGAAAGCCACGACTGCGTTTGGAGTACAGTACGACTCCCTTTCTGATTTAACTTCATTTGGAATTGCTCCAGCACTTTTGTTTTATAACTACTCCTTAAACCAATCGGAACGTTCGGGGGTTATCCTTCCTGTTTTTTTCGTAGTCTGTGCAGCGCTCCGGTTAGCACGGTTTAACGTAGGAGCGGACGAAAACGCACCCCTTTCGGCCACCAAAAAAATCCGAAAAGGCTACTTTCAAGGATTGCCTTCACCCGCCGCGGCCGGAACTGCGGTCTCGACCATTTTGTTTCAAAGCGAGTATCGGTGGATTCCCGAAAATGGGGTGTTCTATTTTTTTTCGGTCATCACTGCAGTGCTTGCGGTCTGTATGATTAGCAATATTCCGTTTCCATCATTTAAAGAGCTAAACTGGCGCTCGAAGGGGAAGGCGTGGATTCTGTTTATTCCCATTGCGGTGATCTTGTGTATTGCGCAGGAACCTGAACTTTCATTATTTAGTATCTCTTATGTGTATCTGTTTTGTAGTATAGGCTGGGGGGCTTATGTATGTTGGGTGAGGGAGAAAAAGAGTGTTCCACAAAGCTAAGATAAACTTAATCCTTTGGATTTTTGTTTTTCTTAGTACCTTCGTTTGCCCGAATGCAAAGGCATTGGTGACCGTATTTCCGAGGGCGCCTTACTATCAATATCCTCAAGGATCAACCAATGTTTCGATTTATTACGGAGCCTACCTCGGGGGCCTTACCAATTTTACAACAGATGGATATTTAGTAGATCAGGTTACTGCCGGCTATACGCCGTTACTGGACACCTCGGATCCAGGAGCAACAACCAACCCAAGCAATCTCATTACGGTAGATATTTTTAGTGATCAATTTTCCACGCTGAGTTCAGGGCTCACGCTGCTTGCTTATCTATCTTCAAGCTCAAGCAGTACGAACCCCGTTTTGATTACAGGCGCTTCGATTGTCAGTGGGACGACGATTCCAACCAATTGCCTGAATTGCTATGGAGGCAGCTCTTCAACCTATGCTGCGGCAACATATACCGCCGGATCAACCTTGCGCTTAGCGTTTACCTTGTCTGCTCTTTGTGCGGACACGGATTTTAGTAGTTCAAGCATTTGCGAAACAGGGAGCGGAAATTCGGGACCGAATTATACACTTTTTAATTTAAATGGATTTAATGCCACCAGTCCTGTGGTGACCAGCGTTCCTCAAACTTTATCAGCTACGATGTACGCAAACATTGTAGCCACGAGCAACCCGACGGGTGTCGTTTCTACTGCAGTTCCCTCTGGTACACCGAATGATGGGATTTCTTTTACTCTGAACTTGACCTATGCGCCCCCCACATTGACCGCGACCAGCTCACCGTGTAACCCTGCTTCCGACAATCTCTCTGATCCTTTGTTTTATTTTCCGGGGGATGGTGAAATCATCCTACAACCGAATAATTATGGTGCGGCTCAAGGAAGTGGCGCTCCTCTTCAGTACTACGACCTTGTTGCAATCAAAAGTACAACTACGGCCATTACTCCGCTTACGAACACCGCTTCGAGCTACACCGCAAATGGGCAATTTGTGGATCAGGTCAATGTGAGCTCTAGTTCTCCACGCGCGGAAGGATTTAGCAACACCACAACAGGTAGCGACAATCAGTATCAAGCAGCAGTCTATGTGGAGAATCAAGCGGGAATGATTTCGCAATCGTGCTGGGGGAGTGATCCAGTTCATTTTGTAGAAGCCAGAGCAATTGCGGGAGTTCTGGTCAAGGGACGATGTTATATTGCAACCGCCGCTTATCACAGTGGGGACGTTTACCCTGTAGTTTTGCTTAGAGAATTTAGAGATAAAATTCTCTCAAAGTTTTCGTGGGGAAGGGCGTTCGTCCAAAATTACTACCGACTTTCGCCCCCCTTGGCCGTGTGGTCGTGGCAAAATCCGTGGTTTAGGCTGGTTTCGTTACAAGTGTTGACTCCGCTCGAAATTTTCGCGTATTTGGTGCTGCACCCACTTTGGATCCTGGGCCTCTTGTTGGGCGGCCTGATGGGCGTATTTGGAGTAAAGCGCATTCGATCGCTTCGGACACGAACCGGGCGCTCGCTCCTTATTTTAATGTTGAGTTTGGGCTTGATCCCACTTTCTGTTTATGCCCAAAGTGAGACGACCGAAGACTCTGGAACCCCCTACCTCGATCAAATGAAAAAGCGCCTTGAGGCAGAGGATCGAAAAAATGGAAAGCCCACAGGGGCTTCTCCCGAAGCAAGCTATACCGAAGAATTAAAAAAAAAACTTTCCCCTTCGAGTCCTTCTGAAGAGGAATCCTATACGGATCGGATTCGAAAGCGGCTGGACCGAACCCCTGATCCTAACCAAACCGACGCCAGCTACACGGACCAAATCAAGTCTACTCTTCCGCCAGAAGATACGACCAGTGTCATTCAACAAGTGAAGGCCGGCCATCCTGAGATTAAACGCTTAGAACATCCTCCAATTAAACACGCGTTTGCCTTAAAAATTGGGATCAACCCTGGGATTCAAGTGACCGATGCTGGGGGCACACATTCTTTTACGGACGTGTATGGTGGCGGTTGGAAGCCCGATGTATTGCTTCATTATCAATATGAATGGTTTCACAGTGAAAACTGGGGATCTTTTGGGCCGACCTTGGATTTTGGGGTCAGTTATGCGGGAGCCCCAGGACTTTTTGCGATCCCGTTCAATGGGTCACTGGTTTCGCAAACTCAATTTAGCATGGTCCAGGTTCCAGCGCTCGTGGGCGCAAATTATCAATTTAATTTATTTAGAATTTTACGCCCCTATGCCCAAGCGAACATTGGACCCATCGGTGTGGCCGAAATCCGAATGGACGAAAAGGCAGGTTATCGGGACTTTTCCGTAGTGTATTCGGCAACCGGTGGCGTAGCTTTTTTAATGGATTGGCTTGAGCCCAAGGCGATGCGTGAGGCTTACGATGGAACAGGGTTTCAGCACATTTATATTGTTTGCGAATATGCATTTTTGAAGACACTCTGGGGAAATGTTAATTTTACGCGGAATGGACTTTATTCCGGATTTTTATTTGAGTTTTAGCCCATGAAAATTGCTTTGCGGATTTCGTATTTGGGTAAAAATTATTGCGGCTGGCAGAAGCAAAGTAAAGGGCCAGACCCTTCCGCAAAAAGGCCAAGTATTCAGGAAATTTTAGAACAATCCCTTTCCAAAATGTGTAGCGAGCCGATTCGAGTGATTGGGAGCGGACGAACGGATGCCGGTGTGAATGCCGTGGGACAGGTGGCTCACTTCAGGGTCCACAATCCCAAATTCACGGCGGAAATCTTTAGGCGGGGGCTTAATTCGCTGCTTCCCTTGGATATTCGCATTATGAACGTGCAAGAAGTGCCCGAGGCATTTCATGCACAGCATTCGGCCATTAAAAAGCAATACAGCTATTTCTTTCAGCAGGGACCTTGTCCCTTACCACATTTATTCGATACGACGTGGTGGATTCAGCGGGACTTAAATGTAGCGGCCATGCACGAGGCGATTTCCTTGCTTAAAGGCGAGCACGATTTTAAATCCTTTCAAGCTTCGGGCGCAAAAGAGCAAAAGTCGACGGTTAGAACCATGCTGGAGGCCGAAGTGGTGCGCTTAAAAATGCCTGATTTTCCGGGCTGCGACTTAAATGAATCTGGTTTTAGTCTAGTCCGAGTGCGCCTCGTGGGGACCGGCTTTTTAAAGCAAATGGTGCGCGGTATTGCGGGAACGTTGCTCCAAATGGGTGAGGACCGAAGAGCGGCTCTTGAAATGAAGACCGTTTTAGAATCGCAGGATCGCTTAAAAGTTGGCCCTACTGCCCCCTCAAAAGGGCTGACATTAGAGCGCGTTTGGTATACACCTGATGTTTATGGAAACACAAATTAAACTAGAAAATATATCGGCCATTCAGAAAAAATTTATTGTCACTATCCCTGCGGATCGCGTCACAAAAACAGTGCAAACGAAGTTCTCGGAAGTACAGCGTACGGCGAAAATTAAAGGTTTTCGTCCAGGCAAGGTGCCGCTGAATTTGGTTAAGCAGTACTACGGCGAAGAAGTAAAAAGTCGCGCACTCAACCAACTGATCGATCAAACTTACCGTGATGCGCTTAAGCAGCATCCATTAAGAATTGTAGGCGAACCCCAAATTGAAGGTGTTCCCCATAAGCACGAAGGCGGGACAGAAGAACATAATCACTTGCACTTAAGCGAAGGTGAGTCATTGTCTTATGTGGCGACCGTTGAAGTTGTTCCAGAGATTGAGCCAAAGGATTACAAGGGGCTTGCGTTAGAGAAACCGGCGGTTCAGGTTACGGAGAGTGATGTCGAAGCCGTGAAGAAAAATCTGTTAGATCGTAAAGCCGAAATCACCCCGACAGACCGAGCATCAAAGGTTGGAGATTTTGTGGATATTAAGTACGAAGGCCAACTAAAAACCGATCAAGGTTTTGAGGCGCAAGCGAATTTAAGTGGCGATCGTTATGCCGAGCTAGGAAGTGGCCAACTGATTCCCGAGTTTGAGTCAAATTTAGTTGGCTTAAAAGCGGGCGAAACGAAGT
>CAIMNF010000325.1 GCA_903842755.1 Oligoflexia bacterium | reverse complement strand
TGTTCAATTCCTAGCTCAACAAGTTTGACCACAATTGCAGTGCCCGCAGAATAAGGAAGATTTGAAACCACGATCGTTGGACCAAAGCCGATCATCCGTTCTTGTGAATGTTCCAAAAAATCGCCCTCCAAAAGGACTACTTTTTGTCTTGCGCCAGGCGCGCTTAGCTCGTTCTGCCAGTGCTCAATGAGGACATGGTCCCGCTCGGCCAATAGAAGTGGGACCTCGGGCGGTAAGTTTTTGAGCAGGGGTAGCGTCAATGCCCCTCGGCCAGGACCGATTTCAAGCACGGAGTGGTTGGGGTAGGCTTTTTGCATTTCGGCCGCGCGCTTGAGGATGGTATCAATCACGGACGAGTCTTTTAAAAAGTGCTGCCCAAATGCTTTTTGTTTATTAAATTTCGGAAGTGGCGAAGCCATTGAGTTTTAAGTACTCCTGCGGGGAAAGCAAAGCGCCTTGCGTAAACCGGCAGGCGCCCGCCGCAGCTATCATCGCGGCATTATCGGTACAATACTTTAAATCTGGAAAGAAAACCGGCACCGGACTTTCTCCTACTAAACGATCGCGAAGCCTGGAATTTGCCGCAACTCCGCCCACTACCACAATGGATTTTGCCTTTTTAAATCGCGCCGCAGAAATGGTCCTGAGCACTAACGGCTCGACGATGGCTTCCTGAACGCTTGCGCAAACGTCATTTAGTTTTTCGGGCAGCACGCCCTCACGACCTAGTTTTTGTGACAACAACATTAACGCCGTTTTTAAGCCACTGAACGAGAAATCAAAGCCCTCTTTTTGTTTTAACCCCCGCGGCAACGAAAACGCGTCCCGTGCCCCGTTTTTGGAGTGTTGGTCAACCCACTTTCCGCCCGGGTAAGGAAACCCTAAAATTTTTGCCGTTTTATCAAAGGCTTCTCCTGCGGCATCATCCAAGGAGCGGCCCATCAAGGACGTTTTAAGCACGTCTTTGGTCCATTGCTCGGGCGGCGTTTCTAAACAATGCAATTGGGTGTGCCCCCCAGAGGCAATTAAAAATAGGGCTGGAAATTTAATTTTCTCTAACGGCTCTGGAACAGCATCCGTACTTAAAAACGCGCTCATCAAATGCCCCTCTAAATGGTGAATCGGGACCAAGGGAATCTTCAAGCTATAGGCCAACGTTTTCGCTGCCGTGACCCCAACCAACAGCGCTCCAATCAATCCTGGACGGTTGGTCACCGCGATGGCATTTAAGTCTTGGTACGTCACTGTGGAACCCTTCCATTGTGCTTCCGCTAATGCGGATTCAATGACCCGTTGAATTTGCTCCAAATGATTCCGCGAAGCGACTTCGGGAACCACTCCACCGAAGGGTTGATGGAGTTCGATCTGTGAGAACGTACTGACACTTAGAGGAATATATTTCCCATCCACGCGATGAAGCACCGAAGCGCTACACTCATCACAGGAGGATTCGATGCCTAGGATTAACGTTTCCATGGACATATATTTTTCAACGCGATTTTTTCATTT
>CAIMNF010000324.1 GCA_903842755.1 Oligoflexia bacterium | reverse complement strand
TGTACCAAGATGCCGGTAAAATTATTGATCAGTTTCCGAACGAGTATGGGCCTGTAGCAAAAGAAATTAAGCAATTCGTTGAGTCCTATCCCACCGAAATTGAACCTTATTATGTGGCCGGTAAAGAAGCACTCAAAGATAAATTGCACACGTCGAACGGCTTTCACCGCTTTTTAAATCGCTTCGTCCGTTCCCCTTATTTTCAAAATCTGGCGTTATCCGAAGAGCGCGCTATTGCAGAAAAGATCGCGGTTCAACGGATTGATCTTTCGCGCCCCGAAACGAGCACGGGCATGACCCAGGGTTTTCCAGGGTTTTTGAATTTAATCTTAGATTGGCGAATTCGCACGGCAAAACAAATGGGCGGGATCTTTGTTAAAAACAGTATCTTGGATTATCATCAAGTGCTGATTTCTGACTTTGAAAAAATGCAGTTTATGAAGATTGATATGCTCTCGCACCTGAAACAACGAATCATGGATTCGGATGCGGCAAAGGCGGAAGAGCGGTCGCGGGGAAATCGGGTTCCTGTCCGGCGCGATGACCAGTACCTTTGGTCTTTTAATGGCGAGTTTTGGAACGACGAGATCGGGGATTATGTTTTTGCATTGGAGTCGGAATGCGGAAAATAAGCACTCCTGATTTTTTCGGGACGGTGACCCTTTTAGGGCTAAGCACACTTTGGAATCCGGGAGCGGGCTACGTTTGGGCCACCTTAAGTGACCAGCAAGTGCATCAGGCGCAAACCGATAAAGAGCGGCAAATTGAATCCATTCGCCAAGAAGAAATCAAAGCGGTGCGTTCGGCCTTAGGGTTGCGATCGCCCGAAAATAGAAAAGCCGAACTTTATTTGCGCTTAGCGGAGCTTTACCTTGAAGCCTACCGCGCTGATTTTTTGATTGAGGGTCGTATTCATGAAGTGGCAGTCCAAAAAGATAGCGCGCAAAAAATGGATCGGGGGCGATCAAAAACCGATTTATCCAATGGGATCTATGCGGCCGAGCAGATTTTAAATTTGAAAGTAGACCGCGAGAAAATGGCGAAGGTCTATTATTTTTTAGCCTACAACTATGGTGAACTCGGTGATTCTCAAAAAAGTTTAGCGTATTATAAAAAACTGAACGACGAATATCCGGATTCCCCTTTTACGATCGAAGCCCAGAAGGTCATGGCCGATGATTCCTTTGCGCAAGGGGACTATGCAAAAGCGGAGGCCGGGTATTACCAAGCATTAAAGCGGGCCAATGATCCGTCTCAGCAGGCGCGGATTTACCATAAGCTGGCGTGGTGTTATTACCGGGGCAAGCGCACGGATCAAGCGATTGATTCCATGAAAAAAGCGATTTCAATTGCGCAGTCGGATCAAGAAAAATACCTAAATATTCGTGAAGAAGGTTTACGCGATATTGCCATTTTTTACGCCGAAACCGGGCGCGTCGACGAAGCTATTGCTTATTTTAAAGAGAATTCAGGCGGAAATGAACAGTTAGCTAAGACCTTAGAGAAGTTAGGAAAAGAGTACGAGCGCGGTGGCCAAACCGATAAAGCCCGAGTGGTGTACGAGGCCCTTTTAAAAATTCCCGTCAAAGCGGAAGAGAGTACCTTCCGGGCTACCGTAAAGATCGTGGAACTTGAACTCCTGCGACAGCAGTACGACGATGCCGCCGATCAGCTCGAGCAAATTAAAATTCCTGAGCACCCGAATTCTGATACCAATATTACGATTCACAATTTGAAAGTTGCGGTTCGGAAAACCGCTGTAGATCACCACGAGCGTTACCGGAAACAGGATAATCCCGAAGAGGCCAAGCGGTTGCTTCATGTGGCAGACCGATACTATTGGCTGTACTTAAAATTATTCCTGTCCGAAAAAAGTATTCCTTTAGTGGAAAAAGACGAAGTGAAGATGTATTGGGCCGAAGTCAAACGGGATTTGAATCAACCGGGCGATGCGGCAACCTTGTATCGGCAAATTGTCACGGATAAAGATCCGAAATACGGCAAAGAGGCTGCCCAATATTGGGTAAGCAGCTTGGTCAATGAGTTGAAACAGAAAGCCGCAGCCGGAGAAAAGCCAGGCTCTGCTCCGTCCGACGTTGAACGCGAGTTTGTTGATGCGTCGGATGTATTGGAAAAGTCGATTCCCGACTCGGTGGAATCGCGTGAAGCCCGGCTCCGGTCTGCACAAATTTTAGCCGCCTATCCGGGCGAAAAGGCAAGTGCGGTTGCGCGGGCCTCTAAACTTGCGCACGATGCGCCGACCACTCCGCAAGGATTATTGGCCGCCCGCCTTTGGCTTCAGTTAGACACGACGAAGGAAGTCGACCAGTCGTTGCGCGGCATTCCTGGGCTCATGGCTTACGATGCCAAAGACAAGGGAGACTTGGCCAAAGACCTTGAATTAGCCGAAACGAAATTCCGCGTGGGTGAAATTGCATCGTTTGAGAAAAATAAAAATTATACCGAAGCTGGAAAAGGGTATGAAGAGTTTGCTCAAAAGGCCAAGACGGAATCCGAGGCAGATAAAGCGTACATGGGGGCGATTAACTCTTACGCTCAAAATGGAAACTCGGAAAAAGTGGCGTTGTTAATGAGTGAATGGAAACGCCGGTTCCCCAAAAGTAAAATTATTCTGAAGACGGTAAAGGAACAGGCCACGCAGCAATTTATTCGCGGCTTGTTTAATGATTCCGCTGAATTATTTTTAGGCATTGGTCGGCAGTTTAAAGATTACGGTTCCTACCTTACTGCAGCTGCATTATTTGATGGTGGTCAGCAACGGGACAAATCGCGGGACGTGTACCAGATGGCTTTAGCCGTTGCTCCGAACGAAGAAGAGCGCGCGAAAATTCATAAATCCATTGCAGAAGTTTCGAATGACCTTCGAGATGAATTGGGAGCCTTTAATCAGTGGAAGGCTTGCTTTGCGATGAATTCCTCGCTGAAGGCCGAATGTGGCTCACAACTGGGCAATTATTATTTGCGCTTGAGTGACTTAAGGCAGGGCAAGGCTTCGTTTGAAGAAGTGTTACAAATTAAAAAGGGCCCCTCGGCGAAATCTCCTTACATTGCATTCGCGCAATTCAGGCTCGCCCAAATTCTTGAGCGCGAGATGAGAAATCCGCCGCTCCAATTTCCCGACGAGCAGCTGTTAAAATCGTTTGCAGTTCGGGCACAAGAATTAAAGCCAGTTTCGGAAGCCTATCAAAAAGCATTGTCGCTCGGAGGCCCTTGGGCGATTGCGGCGTCAGAGCGGTTGGGTGATTTGGCGTTAGGTTTAGCGACCGAAGTGTCCAAAGCATTAAAAGACCCAAAAGCAACTCCCGCGCTCAAACAAGCGCTGGAGCCTGTCGCAGCTACATTAAAGAACAAAGCCATCGAAAACTCAAAAAGTGCCTATCAGCAAGCGCTCCAGTTCCAAATTCTTTCGCCAGCGTTGCCGGTCATCCATGATCGCTTAGTGGACGAGGGGATTTCGCTTAAAGACGGATTGGCATTGAATCGCGCGCAAGGACCACGTATTGGAATTCGCCTCATTGGAATTTCCGCTGATGGTGGCAATCAGGGAAGTGAAAAGGCGCTTGCGGAGGTGCGCGAAAAGCTGCTCCAAAAGGTCGACGATGCAATGCTTTGGATTGATTATGGCAACTTGCTTTGGGGAATCCATAAGCCCAGACTTTCTAAAGTGGCCTACCAACGGGCTCTTGCCCTAAAGACCCGAATGGCAGATGCGCTTAATAATGTGGCCGTGGTGATGGTCAGTGACCGTGAACTGGAAAACTGGAGCGCAGCAAACGAAGC
>CAIMNF010000323.1 GCA_903842755.1 Oligoflexia bacterium | reverse complement strand
CGATCTTAGCCGCTTTAATTCTAATGACTTCCACTTACACCACCGTTGCTCGTGCCGATATCCCTCCAGCGCCGGGATCGAAAATTACAGCCAGCATCACCTCCTCAGCAGCGTCTATCCTTTATGACTCCATGTCCGAAGGCTCACAAACCCTTCCCCTTGGAATTGACCCTTTCGTCATCGACGGGGGCGGGGGAACGATTAATCAAGGTAAGGTTCGGGTGGTGGATAACTCCAGCAGCAAGATTACTATCGCCTGCGTGAAATATTACCATATGGGCCATCACTCAGAATGTAAGTTGGTTCAAGAAATCAAGTAAGAATGATAAAACCCATTCTCCTCGGGCTTGCTGCTTTAGTTTTTGTGCTGAGCGGGGCGACGTATTTGTCCGTGAGCCATGAGCCTGATCACTACGCCGTCGAACAAAACTTACGGATTGAAAAACCACTCGACGACGTTTTTGAATTCGTAAACCAAATCAATCTATGGGAAAAGTGGAACCCGTGGAAGTTTCATGACCCCGAAATGCTCATCACCCTTGGCCCCGTTAGCTCTGGCCGAGGCGCAAGCTTACGGTGGGATGGGAAAATTGCTGGTAAGGCGGAGGTCACCTTGCTTGAGATCATTCCCCGACAGCGCATCAAAGTGGACCTTCACTTTCTAAGTCCCCAAGACGGCCATCTGAGTACGCAGTTCCTCTTTGTTTCGCAGGGACCGGCAACTTTGGTTTATTGGATTATCAACGGAGATAACCACGGGTTTAAAGAAAAGTTTTTTTATAAAATAAACCATCACCGCGAAAATCTAAGCCAGGAACTCAGCCTGGGCCTCGCTCAACTCAAGGCAGTCGTGGAGTCTAAACCGATCGACCACTCCAAATAATTCCGCAAAGAGCATCCGTTCCGAATAGGGCTGCTACGAAAGGAAAGGGTTAGATCGCTTTTCCTCGCCAATTCGGGTCATTGGACCATGCCCTGGCCAGGCAACCGTATCGCCATCTAAGGTCAGTAACCGATTGCGAATGCTTGCAAACAGTTGATCGGAATTTGCGCCCCAAAGATCAGTGCGCCCAATGCTTTGTTTAAATAAAGTGTCGCCCGTAAAAACAATTTCGGGGATACCGGCCGCATGATCCTCGTGCAAATTAAAACAAACGCCACCAGGTGAGTGGCCGGGGGTGTGGATCACTTTAAAGCGGAGGGAGCCGAATTTGAGCAGCTGCTCATCCTCAAAAAACTGATCCACAGGCAAAGGGTCCTCATACGAAAAACCAAATCGCTGCCCCGCTGGCTTTAACATCTGGTATATAAAAAGGTCCTCGCGGTGTAAGTAAATTTCAGGCACGACTCCCAGGCCATTTTGCAATAGGCCCTGCTTTACTCCCCGTGAACCTCCAATATGATCAAAATGCGCGTGCGTGTGGAACAGTGCTTTTACCTTTAATTTAATCTTAAAATCAGCCTCCAGTTGCGTTAAGGATTTTAAGATTTGATCGGCTTCGTCGCCGGGATCGACAAGGACCGTTTCGAACGTTTCGGGGCAGACCAGAATCTGGCAATTGCACTGAAAGGCACCCACCGGCAGAGTTTTTTGAATGAATTTCATAAAATGTTCCTTTATTCGGGTAAAATAAGCATGGCGTCACCATAGCTGTAAAAACGGTATTGAAGTCGAATCGCTTCCTCATAAATCTTTAACGCAATTTCACGACTGCCGATAAAGCTACTGACCATCATCAAGAGTGAACTTTCCGGCAAATGAAAATTGGTCAACAACCCTTGGACGACTTTCCAGTGATGCCCTCCCTTTCCTTCATCGCCGTGGGGGTAAATAAACAAATCAAGGTCTCGCTCGCCGGCTGCAACTTTTACGGAGCCGTTCCACCGCGCACCTTGCACTTCAGAAGATGGTCCTATCGCCATGCCCTCCAGTGTTCGCGCCGAAGTCGTTCCAACGGCAATGACCGGTCGCCCTGCCTGCAATGCTTCGTTGATCTGCGCCGCAACCTCGGGTGAAACTATCGCGGTCTCTGGATGCATTACATGGTCGCGAATATCTGGGCATTGCACCGGTCTAAAGGTGCCGATACCGACGTGCAACGTCACCTCGCACCACGTGATTTGGTGTTTTTTCAGCCGCTGAATTAAATCGCTAGTAAAGTGCCTTCCCGCTGTTGGAGCCGCTACCGATCCCGGCACTTTGGAGTATACGGTGTTATAGGTTTTCCATTCATTTTCGGCCGCAATCGGTGGAGCAACCGCCTTTCGCCGAGCCACAATGTACGGAGGCAAAGGAACCTCGCCCAGATTCAGGGCGGTTGGATCGTGGTCAAACCGCGCATGGTAAAGCACGCCTTGATGGAGTTGCTCGTCTCGTTTTAATACCACACCTTTTAAAGATTGCTCCGGAACTGCACCTTCAATAACAAATTCAAATCCAGGTTCAATATGAGCGGAAGATTTCATCATGCCTTGCCAGATATGTTCGGTGTCCGAAACTTTTTTGATCAAAAAAAACTCTACTTTTCCGCCGATTGTGCCGTCCTTCAGAATTCGGTGCCCCAACAGTCGCGCCCGGATCACTTCGGTATTGTTCACCACTAACATTGCCCCCGCCGGAAGGAGTTCAGGCAAATCGGCTACCTTTTTATGTTCCAGGACGTAAGACTCTATTCCGTTCGTTGAGCGATGGCCTGGCGCTTTCGCGGTAGCCTTTGTGCGCACCACCAACAAGCGCGCCTGGTCCCGCTGCGCAAGCGCCTCGTGCGCAATCCGGTCCTCGGGCAGATCGAAGTGATAGGAAGAAAGTAAAAAATTAGGGTGAATCTGCATGACTTAAGCCTAAAAATACGGGATAACTGCATAAATGGAAAACGGAAAACTCCCGCATCATGCAGATCATACCGGACCTACTCGTTCTTTCAACTCTTTAATGGCTTACCACCTCATTGGTTTTGGAGGGCAGGGAAAAGCCATCGCTCCTTCACTCCTTGAAGCGGGATTTAAAGCAATCGTCTATCTTCAAGCCGGAAGCCCGTCCTTTGAAAAGTGCAAAGCGGCTAATATTCCCGCCCAAGAACTTTCCGCTCTCGCTGCACAAATCAATGAAAACGATAGCGTCATTTTAAGCTGCCCCGATCGAGTCATCGGAGAAGTGTATGAACGGTATTTGGCGGCCATTCCAAAGAAAATAAATTTAGTTTTTCTTCACGGTTTTGCGGTTTGGAGCAAATCTATTGAAAAAAATTCCGAGGGCACTGCCGCACGGAACCCGCTGCATACTTTAAATTTGCTGGCGCCAAAGGCCATCGGGCCTGAACTCCGTGAGGCCATCGTCCACGCGCGTGCCTCACAGCCTAATTCCCGCTCTCCGTCTCACACGCTAAAAGCTGCTCTTTTTACGGCGAATCCGGAGGCCCGAGCGCAAATTCTTTCATTAGCCACCGAAGGTCTCGGGTTTAAAGCGGAACATCTAATCCCAGCCACGTTTGAACAAGAAACCGTGGGCGACCTTATTTCCGAACAACTCTTACTGTGCGGTGGCTTATTTTCTTTATTGGAATGGACGATCCAAGAAATGCAAGCCGCCGGAGTGCCCGAAGCACTGATTCAAGAAGAATGCATTACTGAACTAGGCCTGATCGTCAATGTACTCCGAAAACGAGGCCTAGCAGCAACCATTGAGGCCATCAGTGATTCAGCAAAAGCGGGCGCAGTGATGATGCGTGAACGTTTTTTAGCCCATGGACTGCCTTCTGTGTTGCACACCCAAGCACAGGAAGTTCTGAATGGGACTTTTCTAAAAAATTTACAAAATGATTCCCAATGGAAATCCAATTTGAAAGAAGCATTTCATGAGCACTCACGTTGAATTAAAAAAAGTAACCGTTCCCCAAATCCGAGCAAAAAAAGGCAAAGAGAAAATTGCATGCCTCACCGCATACGACTACCCCATGGCGCGCTGGTGCGACGAGGCCGGCGTGGATTTAATCCTTGTAGGCGATTCTTTGGCGAACGTCATTTATGGCGAAACCACGACTCTTCCGGTCACTATGGAGATCATGCTCGCCCACACGCGAGCCGTTTCTCGCGGCGCAAAGCGGGCGCTGGTGGTCGCTGATTTGCCGTTTCTTTCCTACCAAATTTCAAAGGAAGAAGCGATTCGAAATGCCGGCCGATTTTTAAAAGAATCCGGAGCCGAGGCCATTAAACTCGAAGGTGGATTGGAAATGGAAGAAACCATTGCCGCCATCGTCCGCGCGGGAATTCCAGTCATGGCGCACATTGGACTTACGCCTCAGAGCGTACACGCGTTGGGTGGGTTTAAAATTCAAGGCAAAACTCCGAGCGAACGCGACGTCATTCTTGAAAATGCGCGCGCTGTAGAGCGCGCTGGCGCGTTTAGCGTCGTCTTGGAATGCGTAGAAAGCGCGCTTAGTCTAGAAGTCACTCGCACGCTTTCGATTCCCACCATTGGGATTGGTGCCGGACCGAATTCTGGCCAAGATTCCGCCGACGGTCAAATCCTAGTGACGCATGATCTCTTGGGGCTAACCGAAGGCAAGGCTCCCAAATTTGTAGAACCCACAGGACAATTCCGCGCTCCATTAATTGAAGCCATCCAGGCCTACGTGACCCGCACAAAGGGTACCCCGATTGGGGGTAGCTGGTGAGCTCCTCCGCTAAGAAAACAGTGTCGGTAAAACTCTTACTCGACGTAGGCAACACGTCCACCACTTGGGGATTGTCCCACGAAAATAAAATCATTCAAAAAGGGTTTGTGGACACGCATCCATTGACGGGACTTGGAAATCGCATCCAAAGTCAAGTCACCCAAACCATCGAACAAGTGTGGATTGCCTCCGTGGTCCGCGGGGCTACTCCTGTTTTGGAAAAAACATTTGGGGTAGAGCGCATTCACCGCATTTTGCCAAACACCATCCACGGACTCAAAAATAAAACTTTAGAACCGGATAAAGTTGGCGTCGATCGGTTAGTCAATATCAAGGCCGCACTTGCCGCCCTAAAGCCGCCGTTTGTCATTCTGGATTCGGGTACGGCGATTACTTTGTGCGTAGTGAATCGGGACGGAGAATATTTAGGCGGTTCCATTTTACCGGGACTCGTCCTCTCGCGCGATGTGTTGAGTGAGAAGACCTCGCTACTTCCCTCCATCGAAATTTGCGCACCCCGCGCAGCGATTGGACGGAATACGGAAGAAGCCTTACTTTCGGGAATTGTGCTTGCGACCTCCCATGCCATCCGCGGACTTTACCAATCTATCAAAAACGAGATCGAAGAGACCGAACTGCCGTTTATTGGAACGGGTGGAAATATTGCGCTTTTAGCACCATTAATTCCAGAACTCAGCCTGATCGACCCCAACCTTACGCTAAAAGGAATTGAGCAAATTGCCTATGAATGAATTTTGGATCGACGCGTATCGTGGTTTTTTTAAGAATCGAAAAATACTCCTTGGAGTGACGGGCTCGATTGCTGCATTCAAAGCGGTCGACCTGGTTCGAATCCTGAAAAAATGTGGTGCAGAAGTGAAAGTGATTCTGACCGAATCCGCTGAACATTTTGTCACTCCCCTGACCTTAGAAACATTAAGCGAAAATCCGGTATATCAAAGCCTGTGGGGAACACCGGGTTCGCCGATGAATCATATTGAACTTGCGCGGTGGGCAGACTTAATTTTAGTTGCTCCGGCCACAGCAAATACGCTCGCAGAAATGGCGCAAGGACTTGGGCAAAGTTTATTGACCACAGAACTATTGGCCGCAAAAGCGCCCGTTTTTATTGCGCCTGCAATGAATCCCACCATGTATGCCCACCCTGCAACCCAATCGAATCTTTCTAAGCTGATTTCCTATGGCTATACCCTGCTCAGTCCGGTCCACGGAACAGCGGCTTGCGGGGACGAAGGCGTCGGACGCATGATGGAGCCTTTAGACCTGCTTGAACATTGTGCCGGAGCCTTCTGCGAAAAAGGAAAGCAAAAATCGCTTTTAATTAACCTGGGCCCCACCCGCTCCTATCTGGACCCCGTCCGCTACTTTACCAATCGTTCCAGCGGAAAAATGGGCTCGGCCCTTGCCTTTGCAGCCGTCCAAGCAGGTTATCATGTCCACGTCATCGCGGGACCAACCCAAGTACCGTTGCCAAGACTTGCGCAAATCTCCAGAGTTTCCACAACGGACGAAATGGCCGGAGCTGTTCTCGAAGCTTTTCCCCGCTGTGATTTGTTTTTTTCTACCGCCGCAGTACTGGATATTGAGTTTGAACATTATTCGGAACAGAAAATCAAAAAAGATCGCATCGATGGTGCAATTCCCGTTAGTCCCACAGTGGACATCCTCAAAGCAGTGGGAGAAATGAAAACCAAAGACCAATTTATTTTAGGCTTTGCCGCCGAAACAGAAAATTTTATTCAAAACGCCAAAAAAAAACTCAAAAACAAAAACTGCGACGCAGTGTTTGTTAATCCGGTGCAGGAGCAAGGCTCAGGATTCGAAGGCGATTTAAACGCAGGCTTTTTGGTCACCGATTCAAAAATCCAAGAATTTAAGACTCAAAATAAACACGAGCTCGCATTCCATCTCATTCAAGCATTGGAGCTAGACTAATCGATGATTCACGTTTTCCACACCCGAGCAGAGCTCCACGCCTGGAGGGCAGCACAACAAGGAAAGTCCATCGGCTTTGTTCCGACGATGGGAGCCTTGCATGCAGGTCACGCCAAATTGCTCCAAGAATCGGTCAAAGATAATGAGCTCACTGTTCTTTCGGTATTCGTAAATCCCACTCAATTTGGCCCTAAAGAGGACTTATCCAAGTACCCAAGAACCCTAGCCTCGGATATCCAGATTGCCGAGACCCAAGGCGTTGACGTGGTCTTTGCCCCCAATGTAGACGAGCTCTATCCGAAAGGCTACTCCACCTATGTGACCGAAGAAGCCGTTAGCCAACCCTTGTGTGGACAATCCAGACCCGGCCATTTCCGTGGCGTGACGACCATCGTTCTAAAACTTTTTAACTTGGTTGAGCCCACCCGCTCTTACTTTGGACTCAAGGATGCCCAACAGTTTTTGGTCATCCAGCAAATGGTCAAAGACCTAAACTTAAGGGTTAAAGTGATTGGTATTCCAACCGTCCGCGAAGAAAGCGGTCTTGCATTAAGCTCACGCAACGTTTTTTTAACCGAGCACGACCGCACCCAACGCGCACCGAAAATTTACGAAGCGTTATCGGCGGTAAAGTACGAAATACAAACAGGGACAGAACCTGCAATTGCGTTGGCTAATGCAAAGGCCCGTTTAACTGCCGAAGGTTTTGAGGTGCAGTACT
>CAIMNF010000322.1 GCA_903842755.1 Oligoflexia bacterium | reverse complement strand
TCAAACGATTCATCGCTCGAACGATATCATCCACCAGTGCCAGATAATTATTGAAGAGGGTTCTGAGTTCAATCCAGTGGCTTTTCTCGTGGTAAACTGGCTTTAAATGATTCGTTCGCAGTTCCTCGGCCAACTGAAGTGCGTCCCGATAATCAGTTTTTGCTCCCTGCTTTTTAGCGACATAAACTGGATTACAAACCAGTAAATGATCAACATGTTCAAAAAGTGTCACATAGAGCCATTGCGATAAAGTACACTCTTCAAACGTCAAATGTTTCACGCCCTCAACTTTTGAAATAAATTCAATGAGTTTTGCTTCCGTTGTTTCAAATGTTGCGCGAAGCTTTTGTTCGCCTTTTTCATTTACAACAACTGCAGTACAGGTTTGCGAATGGGGATCGAGTCCGATATAATAGTTCACAAGCAGCGTTTCCTCCTGATACACTAGGTTTAATTAATACATAAAACCAGTATAAATTGCCCGCTCTGGCTTGTCCGAGTTTGACGCTAGAGGTCCTTAGTAATGGTTGCCGTGAGGTGATGCTGCTTTTTTACATTGTCTCAAACTGAAGAAGAATTTAGGGCGTTTTCTGTGGCTCGCCATGTTCCTGTGTTTGTGGATAAGCATTTAGCTTTCAAGGTTTCCGGAATTGATGTTGCAAAAAGACTTTTTAGAGACGGCTTTGAAAATATCTATTTAGCTACCGGTGACGAGGTAGAACAAACTGAGGATTTAAGTTTTCTGACGGGAATTCAGGGGAAGTCATTTCCGAAAGAGTTTAAGTTAAGAATAACCGAGGTGTAAAATGGGAAAGATTCAGGCACAATTGATTAAACTTAAGAGCGGTTTACCGGCTACGATTAAAGCTTGTGAATCCAAGGATGCGGAATTCTTTCCGAGATTTGCCGAGCTTGTAGGGAAGGAAACGCCCTTTACACGGTTTTCGACCATGGATGCCCCCACTGCAGAGCAGACCGCCGTAGAGTGGGATCAGGATTATTCGAGGTCCGATCGACTGCACCTGGGCGTTTTTTTGGATGGGCAAATGCTTGCTTGTCTTAAGTTTAAACAGCCTTATCCTGAACATGAAGGGTATCGGCATGTTGGAGAGTTTGGGATTATGGTTCTTCGGGAGTTTTGGGGGCAGGGCATAGCGTTGCAGCTCATGAAGGAAATGGAGAGCTACGCAAAAACAGCTGGCGCACTTAGAATAGAAGCCAAAGTTCGGGATGGCCATGAAAAGGCAATTAGCTTTTTCAAGTTTCTTGGTTACGAAATTGAGGGAGTTCGGAGGGGAGCTGTTCGTGTGGGTGCTGATTTTGTAAATGAATATTATATTGGAAAGGTACGAGCCTCTCGTCATGAGCTCCGAATCCTAAACCCAAAAAAATCGCCGCCCCGGCTATTCCGGGATTAACTGTTATCATAGCTAACTAACCCTCTTAATCTTATTTTAAAAACATGAGTCATATTGAACTTTTCGTAATCTTATTTAATTCTATGGGGATATTGCAGAGCTCACTGCTAACATTCCACAAATCGCTCCATTTAGATTGATCGTAGCTTTCCCTGGACGATTCAATTGAATTCTTGCTATCAAAATATCGGCCATTAAATTTCTGCGAATCATTGATGATTTGAAGCGCGCGCTCAAAAGATTTTCCTTTGCTTACTCAAGAATGGATTTTCCGAGGCTTACGCAAGTTTAACTTATTCGATAATCGGCGAAATCGGGAATAACTGTTTTGATCGCAACCTTGGGTTTTGGAGGGATTAGCCCGGCTGCTATTTTCATTACGAATTTGATTCTGCGGGCGTGACTCTCGTTCTAGCTGATCGCGGACGCGGAATGTATTCCTCGTTAAGGCAGGTTATTGGTTTGAAATTTGTTCGCCTCATTATCATTGGCAACGCGCTCAAGAGGATTGGTGGCTCGATCGGGATGTGGAACTATTTTTTTTGGTGGACAGAATGAATGGATGAAGAAAGCTGCTCAACAGATTAATCAAGGGCTAGTTTCTGTGGCGCTTCTGATGGTGAGATGGGAAAAATCCTGAAAATACCAATTGTAAAGTTTGGAGAGTTTTTAATGTCTCGTCCAGCAGGGCGGGAGGCTGCACAAATCATGGTAGCAAGTTTTGCTCATAAGACTGAAGAAGAGTCGATTGAATTGAATTTTTCAGGAGTGAAGGCTATTGGTCTCTCGTGGCTACACGAAATCGGGCTGGGCCTTCAAAGTAACTTTAAAAATCGAATTGGAATGCTGGATTGTGGAAATGCCTCAGTCATTGAATCGTTGAAGTTTGTCGATTTGGCGCAATGATCGGGAAATACAGCTTAGTTGCATTTAATTTTCGGGTTTTAATTCCCATTAGGGTGAATTTAGTTTTACACTGATTTTAGCTTCAAAGATTGCTTCCTGTTGATGATTTTATTCCATCTTTAAGATCGGAATCACTTAATGTCCGTAAATATTCAGAATCTGGTTTTCAAGGTGGTTGATCTCTGAATAAGCTTCAATGTCGTAACCTTAGACTTAAGCACAAAAACCGCTAATTCTTTTTAGCTATGAACGCATGAATATCGAAGTTAGCCTTTACAATTGAATCTTGCTCCTGTGCCACTACGTCCTCCACACGACCAAGAAATTCATTACGGTAATCCGGTCCACCCTCGTGGTCTTGGTAAGCGGTGACATAGCTCGTAGACAAGAAGAATAACGCCACTTCCATCGGAGTAAGATCAATGATGTTTGAGATCACTGACCTTGCGGCATTCTCAAATCGCCCCGAAGCCCGAATTTTTTCAAGAGAATCATCATAGCGGGTTAAGCGGGGGTCACGGTATTTTGCCCAGCGGGTGACGAGTTCGTTTTCGATGAGATCACGAAGTGGACCGTAGATGATAGGGAAGTCGTATTTATAGGCACAAAATACGCCTTTTGGCTTAAGAAGGTCTGCGATCTTTTGCAAGACTTTGTCTCGGTCCATCCAGTAAAACGATGTGGCGCTGGTGATGAGGTCAAACCGTTGGTTGCTCTGGTACTCTTCGGAAGGGATGGCGCTAAAGGGAATTTCAGGGAAATTGGCTTTAGCTTTTCCGATTAGGTTTTCACCCAGGTCGGATCCTTCAATATACCTAAAATACTCTTTAAGACGGATAGTAGAGACTCCGTTTCCGCATCCGATATCTAATGCGGCATCGAAGTTACTACAGTGACTCTTGATCCATAGGTAGAGGGATTCTGGGTAGGTGACTTTTTTTCGGACTAGATCGTAGGCGTCTGCGTGAATGTTAAATTGTTTCATGAGGTATACCTCCAAGTGGACCAGCTATGGTTTAAAAACGTATTGCGACGCCACTGGGTTACACTCCCTATGGCTCGAATTCTTCACCGCTGAGCGCGTAATTGAATTGATAGAAATTATACCTTTAAAAAAAAAGAAATGTGAAACATTCAAGTCAGTGCAGAGATGTGTGCATTTGAGGCAAACTCCAACACGCTCTTTTCCCATTGCTGCCTCTTGACTCAAAAATTACCCCACTTGAATACTTTGAGTGGGGCGATTGACCTCTACTACAAATTGATCCGCCTGATCCACACTTAAACCAATACGATTTAGAATAAGTTGCTGACCGAACTTTCCTTTAATCGAGATCGGATTTTTTAACACGATATGAAGGTTTGGTTCACCTAAAGCAGCGAAGGAATTATAGCCCGGAAGTTTTCTTTTAGTTTCAAATTGGCCCTTTTGAACTGTAATCAACGTATTGAGCTCGCGGGGTTGGCCAAGCTGCGCGTGGTGAATATTTGACCTTTGAATAGAAAAGCTTCGGCGCATCCCAAGGGTGATCTGTACAGTTTCCGGACTTACTGAAATAAGTTTTTTCTTGAATGCCTGATAGTCGCCCAATAGCCAAACGATACCATAAACCACTAAAAGCGAGTGCAAGTAAGTAAGCCAAGTGCTTCGATGCATTAGAAGGAGGTGAATCAGGGGCGACTCGAGCAAAATCAACAGTACGATCGCCACGACAAACGCCCCCAGCCCACATTCTTTGTAGCAAGTGAATGTCCGGTTATTGTCCGCAATTGCATCCTCTTTTCGCCATCCAAATAACCCGTAATAGAGAATCGTAAACTCTTTTTTCATGGTCGCCTACCTCTAGAAAGGGGTGCTAAAACAAAAAGATTGACTGGTCAACTCATTTTAAATATAATGTGCAAATAATATATTTCAGGTGTAATTTATGAGAGGATTTGAAAATGAAAACCGCCCTCATTCTTGTAAATATGGTGATCAGTCCCGTGGTGAACGCAGAGGTGATTTCATTTGCAGACGTGTGGGCGAAAATTAAACAAAATTCCCCATCGATTGCTCGTGAAGGTCATGCACTCCAGGCTTCAACTTTTGCAAAATCGCGACTCGCGTTGCATTGGCTGCCGTCGTTGTCCTTAGGGGCAGCTGCATTTTCGACGAATGACCCCGCTGTTCATTTCGTTTCTACGCTGGCTCAACGTCAAATCAGTTTGGGCGACTTTTCTCCTGCAAGCTTAAATCAACCGGGCAATCATTTGCTTGAAACGGCAGCGTTAGGAATTGACGTCCCCCTTTTTCAGGGAGGCTTAAAAGTCGCTCAGTTTGAGGCTCAGAATAAAATGCAAGAAGCACAGAGTTACAAACAAAAAACAGAGCTTTTAAGAGAGTTTGTTGACGCCGCTTTGTCTTATACATCGCTACTTTCCTATTCGGTAGCGGAAGAAAGATTGAGTGCCTTGGCAGCCCAGGTTGCAGATTTGATTACCCGTTATTCGATCGGGCGCAAATCAAATCCGGTAGGCTATTCGGGTTTGCTTGGCCTGAAAAGCCTTAAAAATCGAATTGCCGGCGAGCAGTTATCGTTCCAATCAAAAAACAGGTCCATTAAAGGGACGCTTTCGGAAAAAATGCAGATCAACAATCAAGAGTGGTCGCCAACGCCTGACAACGCTATTGTGTTTTTAGAAAGAACCGTTTCGCCGAAGTCGGAAGCGCAGCCATCGCTCGTTGAACTCCATCACCAAGCGCAGGCCGACGCGGTTGCCGCAATGAAAAACGCAGAGAAAGCCAGATTTTTGCCAAAAGTTGGGCTTTTTGCAACCGAAGGGCTCACCCATGGGGAACGCGATACGGGCACAAGTTTTACTGGGGGTCTTTATCTTCAATGGTCATTATTTAACCCTGAAAATATTAACCAAGTTTCCGAAAAGGAAGAGTTGCGCCTTGTCGCGTTTTCTGACGTAGCTGCCGATAAGCAATCTTCGCGTATTGCAAAAAAAACGTTGCAACTAAGCGAAGTTACTCTGAAAGAAAATTTGGTCCTTCTTGCAGAAAGCGAAGCGTTACTCGCCGAGCAAGCTAAAGTGGCGAGTCAATTGTTTCGGACAGGTTCAATATCGGCCTTGCAGTTGGCGGAAGTCCTGAATCGAAGAGTTGATCTCATTTTGAATTTATTGACCTCTGAACAAGATTTGATCGAAGTGAGAGGTAAGCGAATGATGCTCTCCAATCCGGAAGGAGTAAACTGATGTGTTCGTCCTCCGTTAATGGCAAAGGGTTTGCGGGAAAGATAGCCGCACAGTTTCTTCATTCAAAGCTAACTCCCGTGATTGCGATGAGTTCGGTACTGCTTGGACTGATGGCGGTTTGGTTAACCCCTAAAGAAGAAGAACCCCAAATCTCAGTCCCCATGATCGATGTGCGAATTGGCGCACCAGGGCTTGAAGCAAACGAAGTCGAGAGAAAAATCACGGAACCCGTTGAGCGAGCGCTATGGGGTTTAGACGGAGTAGAATATATTTATTCCGCCTCGCGTGCGCACGGAACTCTTGTTACGGTTCGTTTTAAAGTGGGCGAAGCGATGGAGCCAGGTTTGGTGAAAGTCCATCATAAGCTTATGGAAATACGTTCGGAGCTTCCTAAGGGAGCGCTTCAGCCTGAGATTAAAGCATTCTCCATCGATGACGTACCTTTTTTAACTTTGACGTTTAGCTCTACAACGCTTTCGCCGTATGAATTGAGAACAAAGGTCGCGCCGCTTGCACGCGAATTTTCGAGCACCCCCGACCTGGCAAATGTCGAGCTAAAAGGCGGACCAAAAAGAGCCGTTCGAGTCGTCGTTGACCCGAAAAGACTCCTTCAAAAAGGGGTTTCCCTTTTAACCGTTTCGGAGCAGCTCCAAAGAGCAAACATTAGCTTTGCTGCCGGGAAAAATTGGGGCGTTGAAGAGGTCTACGACGTAGATGTGGGCGGGAAACTAAGCACTGCTCAAGAAGTAGGCGCGATTGCGCTTGGGCAACGCGGAGGGCAGGTCGTTCTTCTGCGTGATGTCGCTACGATTACCGATGGGCCCGAGGAGCTAACTCGCGCTTCGATCCTATTGGATAAAGTAAATGGAGGTGGTGCTGCCAATGCAGTCTCGATCGTTTTTGCAAAAAGGCAAGGCACCAACGTAGTTGAACTTTCAGCGCGTTTAATGGATCGAGCAAAAACATTTTCCAAAGACCTACCTGAGGAAGTTCGAATGACCGCAGTCCGAGATTATGGTTCTACGGCAGATGAAAAATCTAAAGAATTGATTGAACATCTTTTGATTGCGACGTTCTCGGTCGCAGTGCTGATCGCTTTGGTGATGGGGTTTAGGGCTTCGCTGGTAGTTGCGATTGCAATTCCGGTGACCTTGGCGCTTACGCTCGCTGTTTATTATTTTCTAGGTTACACGTTAAATCGCATTACCTTGTTTGCCCTTATTTTTTCGATTGGAATTTTAGTCGATGATGCCATCGTCGTTGTTGAGAATATTGAGCGCCATTTGAGAGCGAATCCAGAATGGAGTATCGCGCAAGCAACGCTCGAAGCAGTCTCTGAGGTCGGTAATCCGACAATTCTTGCCACCTTTACGGTAATTGCAGCTATTTTGCCGATGGCTTTTGTTCGCGGAATGATGGGACCGTATATGAAACCCATTCCAGTGGGGGCCAGTCTTGCCATGATTTTGTCCTTGTTTGTGGCGTTTGTAGTGACGCCTTGGGCGGCTGTTCGAATCATTAAAAAGCACGAACATAAAAAGCAAGAAGCTAAGGAAGGAGGGCTTGATCAATTCTATAGACGCGTTATGAACTCACTTCTAACCTCAAAATTCTCTGCCCTTAAGTTCGCGGCATTAACGGGCGGGCTGTTTTTAGTTGCTCTTTCCTTATTGTATTTTAAATCCGTAAAAGTAAAAATGCTTCCATTCGATAACAAAAATGAATTTCAAGTCCTCGTGGATTACAAAAGCACAACGTCGCTGCAGAAGAATATAGAGCAATCGAAAGAGCTTGCAAAAATGCTGCTGCAGAGTCCCGCAGTTAATAAAGTACAGATTTTTATCGGAGAATCGGCACCATTCTCTTTCTCGGGAATGGTTAAGCATGCGTATTTACGAGGGGGAGATGATCAGGCGGATTTTCAGGTCGTCCTGAGTGACAAAAATGAGCGAAAAATTTCCAGTCATGAAATCATTGAGCAGCTGCGACCTGCAATTACCGATTTCGGTAATCAACGAGGAGCTGTGACCAAGGTTCTTGAAATTCCACCGGGCCCCCCTGTGCTTGCGACCATGATTGCAGAAGTCTACGGGCCTAACCGTGAGTCCCGCGAGAAAGTGGCAGGCGAAATTTACGAAATTTTCAAACAAGAAAAGAGTGTCGTCGATTTAGATACTACGTCTCGACTCGCTCGTCCTCGGCAAGTGTACTCCTTTGATTACTTAAAGGGCGGCAACCTTGGGGCCAGCGCGGATCAGTTTGCAGGCCTTGGGCAAGCCATATTTTCGGAATCTAAATTAGCTGATTTGAATGAGGCTAACCACCCGGAAGATATTGCCATTAATCTTTCGCTAAAAAATGAAATTCGTTCGAGCAGCAGGCCCTTCCAGAACGAGGCTCTGCCGTCACGAGAGTCCGGAATTTTAAACGCTGAGCAACTCAGCAAAAGTCCCGTCATCGTAGAAACGCCCATTCTTTATCGAAAGAATTTAAAACCCGTTTCCTATGTGACGAGTGAACTCAGTGGGAGCGAAGAAGCACCCGTTTATGGAATTTTGAAACTCGAGCCGAAGATTCATTACCCCACGCAGACTGCGGATGTTCCGTGGAATACGACTTCACCGGTCGTAAAGTGGGACGGGGAATGGTACATTACCTATGAAGTATTCCGCGATCTGGGTGGGGCGTTTGCGGTAGTGATGGTGTTGATTTATATTCTGGTCTTGGGTTGGTTCGGGAGCTACGCGGTTCCTTTGGTGATTATGGCCCCGATTCCAATTAGTCTAATTGGAATATTACCGGGGCACGCAATCCTTGGTGCGTATTTTACGGCAACTTCCATGATTGGGTTTATCGCAGGAGCGGGGATTATCGTCAGGAACTCGATTATCTTGGTGGACTTCATTGAGCACCAGTTAGCAAAAGGACTGCCACTGAAAGAAGCGGTCATTAGCGCGGGTGTGTTGCGTTTTCGGCCAATGCTTCTTACTGCTGCGGCGGTAGTGGTGGGAAGTGCCGTCATGCTTGCGGACCCGATTTTTCAGGGGTTGGCGGTTAGTTTAATGTTTGGAGAAATTGCGGCGACAGTCCTTAGCCGCTTTGCGGTGCCGGTGCTTTACTATTGGTTTATTGGTAAATCGCACCAACTGCCCCCTTACAATGCTGAAGTTTAAGTAAGAAATCCGTTCGTTTTTCGATCACCTTTAGGAATGGGCGTTTAGTGAACTGGGCTGTTTTTTGGAAGTCGTCAAAAACCTGAAGGAAAACAGCTATTTTTCTTTTTTTTTCAGCACGATCGGGGGGCAGTTTTAGACTGACAAATGGTTTCGACCCGGTTTTTGGGATCTTAATTCCGCATCATTTTTAAATAGACTTTCCCGAGATGGCGAGGCGGAAACTACGATGGGCACGTAAGCTGCCGTACCTTTGGGAAGGAGTTTAACCTTAAGTTCTCTGCACCCGGCGGTCACATGGGGCTCTTCATAGCGACTGGTCACCAAAATACTCTGTGGCCCCAGGCCCATTTCCTCAATTAAGGTAAGCCCGGTTTCTTCAAAGCCGATCAGCTCATAATCTGAGAGATAAAGTGCGCTTTTTGATGCGTCTGGATTGTTTCCACACCACTTACGGAGTTGGTCGGGGTTAAACAGGTGGACGATTTGAATCTGGTTTCTCTGTGCCTGAATTGAATCTGCTCGTGCTTGCCAAATTTGATGAATACTGAGGTCGTCATCTAGAATCACCAGTGCAGTAGACGGATTGAGCGTAAGTTCGGATACAAACCAATCTGGACACTCTGACCGTGGAAGTTCTAAACGAACACAGGTCCCTTCTCCGAACTTTGACTCTATTTTAAAGCGACCTCCCCACGATTCTATTGAAGTTCTGGCGTGATAGAGCCCGAGGCCTGATCCCCCTTGCTTTCCAAAAGTTGCTCCCCGTTGGGCAAGTTTAGATAGAATTTCGAGCGGGATCCCTTTCCCGTTGTCGCGAATGGATAACTCTATCGTTCCAGAATCATTGGAATTTAATGTGAGCGAGACGGTGCCTCGATCTACTAGAGCCTCTACGGCATTGTTAATTAGGTTTGAGATGGCTCGCTTCAGTTCAATCGGCTGTACCTTCACAAATAAGCCGTAGGAAGATGCATTGATGTGCGCATGAATGTCAATTTCGGGTTTGGAGCTGAACTGAGTTCTCTTTTCCGTTATGAGGGGTTCAATAAGGCCTGGCAGGAGTACGCTAAGTCGGGTTTCAGGTGCTGCCATACCATCGATAGAAGGTGAGCGTTCATTTCTTTCGGTTCGGGTATTTTGCAAATTTAAATTATTCGCAATGTCTTTAATTCGATTGACTGCCGACCGCACTAAAACGCGAGTAGGTTCATCCAATCCCCGGAGTTCAGTTTCAAGCAAGCTCAACGCGGCAAGGGGCGAGCGAATATCGTGAGCCACTTGTGCCGCGATCTTTCCAAGATTTATTTGTTCTCGTTCTTTCTGACGCTCCTGCACCACCCGCGCAATTCGATCTGCCAGATCATTAAATTCCTGAAATCTAAAATTAGGTCTATCGCTGGGTCCCCGTTCCGGGGTCCAGTCATCGATCCATGAAACCAACAAATTGAGCGACTGGGGCACATCTTTAGCGGTGACGCGAGTCATTCCGAAAAACAAAAACATGGCGATTAATGCGAACGCTAAGGAAATCGAGTATATTACAAACCCGATTTGACTGTAGTCCCAAAAAAGAGGAAGTTTTTTAACCTTGAGCAAGTATCCAAATTCTTGGTCACCATCAGTAACCGGCGTTAAACTTGCCACCGACTGAGTGCGAGAGTCCATGCAAGTCGTTGGTACTTTGCTGAAAACGCATCCCCCAAAAGAAGTTGGCAGTTCTGATTTGAAGTGAACCAATTCGGAAGATTCAAGCTCCTCATTTTCTTTGAGTCGCTCTAAGATCAGCTTTGCTCCAGCTTCTTGTTCCGGAAGCAGAATCGTTGGCAAAAGCAAATCTACTTCGTGCGCCGAAGACTTCAGAAGGGACTCGATCATCGACCGCTGCAATACTTTCGTTTTAAAATAAGAAAACGCAAGCACGCTGATAATTGTGGCGAGCCCTACCGCGAAGATCGTTAAGAATGTATTTTGATTGAGTGTCGAACGCAGAGACTTATTTGCCATCATAAGCTCGGATGAATTAAATCGACCATTTCAAACTTTTGTTTACTCGCGTGCATCATCACAATGCTTTTTTTAGGGGCTTCTCCGGGTTGAAATTTAAACTCACCTGCAAGCCCTTGAAATGAACGCATTTGATTAAGATAATCTTCTATCCCTAAGCGGGTGAGTGCGGAGGCGTGAAGAAGAGCCTCGATAAGGATTCTTGCAGCATCATAACCTAAAGCTGAAGTGTCCACAGGAGTCTTGCCGAATTTTTCCTGGTATTTTTTGATAAAATTCAACGATTCACGGTTGCTGCTCTTTTGATTCCAATGAGAAATAAAGTAACCTTCCACAGGAGCATTGCCAAGCACCTCAAAAAATCCTTTACCGACATTACCCCACCAGTCTCCACCTAAAAAAGGCAAATCGATTGATGCTTTATGAAGGGTTGAAATGATCCGTGCAGAAGTGAGTTCTTGATTGGGCACGAAGACTACGTCCGGTTTGTTGGCACTCAGTCGGCCCACCAGTGCTTCAAAATTTCGATCGTCGCCCAGAATAGGGATTTTTTCGGTAACTACTCCTCCGAGCTGAGTAAATTGTTTCTCGAATGCCTGACTCAAATCCATGCAATAGGCACAGTCCGCGGCAGGAACAATTACAGCCCTCTTTGCTTTGAGACGCCCCCACGCTGCTTGAGCAATAGCCTCGCCAATAAAACTATTTCCCACGCAGGCTTGATGAACAAATTTCCCCATTTTTGACACGCGATTAGCCGTTGCACTCGGAGTGATCATTGGTAGTCCAACGCTATGGTGGTATGGTGCGGCGATCAAGGCTTGCGTCGAATAGTTGTATCCAATTACGGCTACCACCGGAGATGCGGCTGCTTTTTTTGCAGCAAGTAATACTTTGGAATCTTGATTTCCATAATCGAATTCTTCTAAAACGACCTCAATTCCATTCTTCCTGAGCAGGTCTTTTGAGTCTTCAAACGCAAGTTGAACCGCGTCTCTAAAGTAACCTCCGTATGGATTTACATAACCGCTGCTGACTTCCGTAAAATTGGAGGCCAGGCCTACGTGAACGACTGAAGTAGCGTTTGAAAAATCCGATTTGAAAACCGTGATCAATGCAAAGAGTAAAAGTGAATTGATCTCTTTCTTAGGTATGAGCAATGCTTCGGCCCCATTTTTTATTTTTTTGATTTAAAAACCACCGTTTTACTTCGATAAAATTTACATCCGTGATGTCATGCCCCATCGGATGTTCAAAGTAGTCCAACTGAACAGGTAGCTTTTGCAGGATTTTTTTTGCCGCTCGCGCATATTCGATGTTGAGGACTTCATCCTCCGTTCCATGGCTCACCAAAATGGGGAACCCCGATAATCCTTCCAAACTCGCATCGACGATGGCGTGTTCCGAAAGAATTCTGCCACTCATCGCAACAATTCCTGCCAAGACATTAGGATAATGGAGCGCAATACTGTAGGCCATAATGGCTCCTTGGCTAAACCCTAAGCAATAGGTTTGCGCGGGGGGAGTTTTGTATTTTTCCTGGGCCTCGTGGATGAACTGAAGGAGTTTCGTTCGTGCAGCCTCAACTTCGGCAGGGTCGTAAACGGGAACTCCTCCGGGAGGATAGGAAGTATAAAACCAGCCGTAAGAATCAACACCCATTTCTATGCAGGCCCTTACGGAAAGCACGGTAGCATCTACCTCAAGTTGGGGTGCAAGGTCAAAAAGATCGACTTCGTTCGCGGCTCTACCGTGGAGAAAGAGAATAAGTGGTCGAATTCCCTCGGCCTCCCTTTTTTGGCTCCCGGGTGGGGAAAATTCTAAGTAGTTTAAACAAAGGTCATTTATTAAAATCATCCACAATCTTTTAGCACGCCTAAGTGAGAATGTCTAAATTATTTATATTTAATGTAATAACAAGGTTACGAGTTTTTACTTAAATTGTTAAAAGTTCACCGAAAGTTTTATCGAATCCTTATTCTTGACTAAAGCGCTTTAATGGTTAATCATTTAGAGCGTTTCACCACACCTAAGGATAGGAAATGTTCAAAATAGGCCTAATGATGACTTCTTTTTTTTCCTTTTTCACGCCAGCATCTCAGGCCTGTAACCCTTATGTCCTTTTAGGCAAGACACCCGATGGCGCTACAGAAACCTTAATGGAGGACTTGAGTAACCGAATCCGCGAACTCATTGTTAAATCACCGCAAGCGCACCCTTACTTTTTCTTCGATTTTGACGGAACCGTGATTGATGGAGATGTGACCGAGGGATTGCAGGGCGAATACAGTGGATTGGCTTCCTTAGCGATCGAACACGGCCTGGCGTCGGAGGAATATAGGGGAGCGGCCGGAGTTGAAAAGTTCTGGTCGAAATACCACGAAATTCATGCGCGTGAGGGAACGAAGGCGGCATATGTTTGGACTGCGGATCAATTTGCGAATTTTACGCCTGGCCAGCGGGCGCAATTTGAAAAAATAGCGGCGGATTATTGGGAAAAAACGCTAAAAAACTATTTGTTTGATTCGTCCCTCCAATGGATTCGCGCGATTCAGGCCCAAGGTGGAACGGTGGTCGTGCTTTCCGCAAGTCCTCAAGTTTTTGTTGAAGCGGGGGCGCACTTTGTGGGAATTCCGCGGGATTTTTTCTTTGGAATCAATCGGGATCAAAACGAAAAAGGGCAATGGATTAATCCGATCGTGACGTATGCCGAGGGCAAAGTGAGCCAAATGAACGAAATATTAGACCGCGACCCCCACGCCGTAGTGGTCGGCGGTTTTGGCAATAGTTGGGGTACAGACGGGGCATTCTTGAAGGAAGTCGCGATGAAGCACAAAGGGCTCAGTGTGATGATCAATGGCGGTGGGGCCCCTGGCGAAGGGCACGGCATTGTAGAAATCGTACAAAAGCGCAGATTTGGCCAAAAAAAGCCCTTATAAAAATTTAAACTACATTTATTTAATTTAATTGCCAATCAACCAGAACCGTTGTAGTTCTTCTGTTTATGAAGAACTCTCTCTTTTTTGTAAGCTTGGTCTCGTTCACCGCCGCCGCAAGCCCCATGGCGCCTATTAAGGGTCCTTACTTGGACGAGGCTCAAATTCCTAAGGGGGTGTGTAAGCTTAACGCGCAAACCGTGACCATGACCTACGAGCCGGTCGCAGATGAAGGCGAAATTCCGCTTCCGGCATACTCGGAAAAGGAATCGAATGTCACCTATTGTAGCGCGACCCTTATTGCTCCCGATGCTGTTCTTACAGCGGCGCACTGTTTTGTAGGAAATATTGAACAAGAAAATAAGATGGGCACTTTCCTTTACCCTAAAATGGTGAATGGCGTGCGCATTCAAGGTTGTGAGGGCCCGGATTGGTCCGACAAAAAACAATGTATTGCAGGCGCAGTCAAAGGCAGGGTAAAAACCAAGCTCGATCACTTAAGCGTAGCCTGTCCGGCATTCAATGGCGGTGACGAAACTCGCGAATTAACTGAATCGCAAGGATGGCCAAATCCGCGCTTCAGTGCGAATAAAATGCAATACGACGTTACGGTTTGGAAATTTTCAAAGCCCATTTTAAACTCAACGATCTTTCCGGTCGAACTTGATCCGAATGCCCAAATTCAAGGGTTAAAACAAAATTGGAGTTCGTGCAAAAGTTTCGGTTATGGGCTCGACAATGACGAAAAATCAGGCACCTTGCATGGAGCGGTGACTCCGATTACCGGTGCGACAGAGATGGCGATTGTTTCCGATGTGAGCGGTGAGCCCGATGATTTTGGAAGACCAATTTTAGGCGGCCATACGGACCACGGCGACTCGGGTGGGCCCCTGCTTTGTGAAGGAGCGGATGGAACGACAAAGCTTTACGGTGTAGTCTCTTATGGCAAAGAAGGTCTAGCGCCAGGGACAACGACCTCAACCACACTTAGTTTTTATTCATCGCCGGCTTACAATGCACTCTGGATTAAAAAAGTGCTTCGTGATGCTACTCAGTCGCGTGATCTCAGCTCTGCACATCCGTGGTACAATTTTGCAATGGACTACGAAGTAGACCAAATGCAATTGGATTTCGCGAAAACTCAAAGCTGCATTGAATCCAGTCGCCAAGAAATGGGCAAACATGCCTATAAGGGCTACAAAATGGAATTTCAAAAGCTGAATCAAGTGCGCCTGGGGCTCATGAACAGACTCCGCCAAGGTGAGGACCCGGGGTTGATTCTAAGTTTGATTAAACCCGATGATAACTTAGCCTTGTACCATGATTGCAAAACAAAAGCGCACTTTGGGGAGTAACGAACACCTTAAAATAGACGGAAGGCACCGAACTAATAAGACACCGCACTAAGAAGACACCGATAAACTTCCTTTTCTAAAATACACGCGCAAGCATTCTTTTAGAAAAGCACCAACATTAAGGCGAGGATTGGACGGAGACCGATCGCGGACTTGTTTTCCAATTTCAAAAAGCAATCGCCATTGGTGGAATAATGTTTTGTATGCTTCTGTGAGCTTAGTACGTGCATCCCAGATGTGTGTCGCTTCCGCACCGGAACCATTGACTTCCACGATTTCGAAGTCCAAGCCCTTTTTAAGTTGTTCCTTGCTCCCGTAGCGGATGTCGAATCGACCAAAGTAAAAGTTCGGGATTTGGCGCGCAATTTGTTCGATTCGTGCGGTGAGAGCTTCCGAATCCAGTTCCTGCCCGTTCATAAAGATGGTTCCTTGGCAGTGGTTTCCACATTCTGCAAGTGGAATTTTCTCTCCGTTTTGGGGAACCTGGTCGAGCTGACTTCGGAGTCGCTCAAAATACACCGGGGCAATCATTCGCGCGCGGCGATCTTGGAGAATTAAATCCCCGAGTTTGGTCGCTCCATCTCCGATCACCGATGGAAATTCTTTGTCCGTAATGGAAAAAATCCGCCCTTTACTTTCCGTGGGAAGTCGCACGTAAAAAATTCCTGCTTCTAGGGTGTATTGACTTAGTTTTTGGACAATCAAGTCAAAATCGCTCAGCAACAAATATTCGGTCAATTCAAAATCGTCTTTAATGATCCGTACTCCAAATCCTCGCTGTCCTACGTCTGGTTTAACAATAATCGGGTATTGAAGTCCCTTTAGTTCAATGCGTTTCCGAAGCTCCATAAAATGGGTGTTTCGTGGCACTTGAATCGTCGGCAACGTAGCAGGATCATCCGGTGTTAAAAATTTTAAGAAATCCCATTTGGATTCGCCAATAAGACCCCCGTGTTTCACGTCAGGACTTGCATAAAAAGGGGTCAAAAAGCTTTTGTATTTTAACGAAAGGAAGGCGTAATAGGGCACGATGGGAATATAAAAAAACCATGCCGGCCAAAATTCAAAATAGGCGTACTTGCGCCAAGAGTGCAGGAGTGCTTTTCTGTCCCAACGCCGCGTAAGCTTTGGTGCTAATGACTTAATAAAGTGCATTCCAAGAAAGAAAAGCGCGACTGAATAAACCCAATGGTCCATGAATAGCGCGTGGAGCGAATGTCCGGCTAAAAGCGCAGCCAACACCCAGGCGGAAACGCTAACGATCGTCAGGATGAAGAATTTAAATACAGAGTAATTTAAAAATCCCGCGCCCAAGTAAGTGGGCAGTCGCGTTCCGGGCACGATCCTGGAGATCACGATCGAATAGGTTAAGAATTCAGATTTTGCCATCTTTTCTAAAGCTTTTTGGTGTTTGGTCATCCACGCACTTTTTTGGATGAAGTCAAAACGTGAAGCCAATTTTCCAAATGCGTAAAGACCAAGATCACCTGCCGATATTCCTAAAAAACACGCCAAAAAGGCGTCCTGAAATGAGATCTTTCCCGTACCCATCCAGGCAATGCTGGTGGCGAGGGCAACGTCTTCTAAAAAAAAGGTACTCAAAAAAAGGGAAATCAAATAACCCATTTGGTTTTACCCGAATGTAAAGGCATAGGCCTCTACCCCTTCGCGTTCAAACGTAATTTCAAAGAGATGTTCCTGCTCTGCGGCCGAACCGTTCTGACGAATCAACTGATAAAGCCTGGTCCCTTGTATAGTTCCTGTACCTGCTTCGTCGGTATCTCCTCCGTGCGCTTCACCCGGGGGATGCCCATCGATCGTAATTTTAAAGGGAATAGGATTCTTGCTCCCAAGTACCAAGTGAAGGTCACGCGCTAAAAAACGGTACACAATTTTTCCGCCTTGTTTTTTCAGCGCGACCTTCTCTTCTGCGGTGGACCAGTTTCCAACCAGCGACCATTCATTTAACTTTAGTTCATGAGGAGTGGGCTTCTGGTGTTCGGCGCGGGCCGAGCCAAGATACGTTTCGGGCGAAATGACTTTGAGCTGAGAGGGCTGGGCCTGCGGGCCATCGGCCACCCATGTGGTTTGCTTTGGGTGGGCCTTTCCGCCATTTTCGTTAATTAAGTCTTGAATCATTTTTTCCGTCTCTTCATACTCGCCTTCGCCGAAGTGATGACTTCGAATTCGTCCTTGGCGGTCAATTAAGTAGTGTGCGGGCCAATAGTGGTTATGGAATGAACCCCATACTTTATATTCGTTATCGATGGCGACGGGATAAAAGATACCGAGATCGTGAACTGCTTTTTTTACGTTGTTCACGTCTTTCTCAAAGGCGAATTCGGGGGCGTGTACTCCGAGTACAACAAAATCGTCGTCGCGGTATTTTTCACTCCATGCTTTGAGGTAGGGAAGAGTTCGAAGACAATTAATGCAGGAGTAGGTCCAAAAATCTAGGAGCACCACTTTGCCCAATAAGTCCTCTTTTTTAAGGGGCTGCGTATTGATCCACGCCTGGACACCTTCGATTTCCGGTAAAAAACCTTCTACCTTTGCGCTTGCGGCATCGCCCTTCGCGGCCATCATCATCATGCCCGATTTAGGTTCCGCTTCAGTAGGCAGTTGTCCGCCGAGGACAAGAAGCTTGGTTTCTAAAGAAGCGGTTTCGATTTTAGACAAATGCGTAAGCACAGTTCGATCTAAATCAAAAACGATACAGGCTACTCCGAGCAAAACAGCAGTCCCTAGAATGCGTTTTACGACGCGATCTACGCCTAGATATTTTTTAAGTCGTCCGATAAATCGGCCTCCTGCAACTAAAGCCGCCGCGAGGGAAGTGGCTGCCCCTAAAGAGTACGATAAGAGCAAAAAAACGGATTTTTTAGGGTCGTTTTGACTTGCGGCCCCGGTAAGCACCAATCCTAAAATAGGCCCGGCGCACGGCGCCCAAAGAAAACCAGTGCTGATCCCAATTAAAAACGAGCTGGCCACTGGATTGGACTGCTTGCTTTGCCCCAGTTTTCCGCCGATTTTTACGAAAGGAGAGGTTAGTTTTTCCGCGATCGCTGGAAAAAGGAGCGACACTCCAAATGCGCTCAAAAGCAAAATCGATAAAAAGCGTCCCCACTGATTTGCGTGGGCGACCCATTCGCCGCCCGCAATCGCTAAGGCCGAAAAAAGCGCGAAGGTCGCGGACATACCGATTAACAGGGGGAGGCCGCTTTTTAAGAATGGCTGCTCCGAGCGCGCAAAAACAAAGGGTAAAACCGGTAAGATGCACGGACTTAGAATCGTCAATACGCCTGCACTATAAGTTAAAAGGATGAGGATCATTTTTTCTTCTCGAAAAGTTTTACGTATTCGCCATAACCTGCGGCTTTGAGTTTATCCTTAGGAATAAATTTTAAAGCGGCCGAGTTCATACAATAACGCATGCCTGTGGGCTTTGGGCCATCGGGGAAAACATGGCCAAAGTGAGCGTTTGCAAATTTGCTCCTTACTTCCGTGCGTCCCGAGCCGTCTGGGTCGGGTTTTTCTACTAAATAGTCTTTGTTGAGGGGACGAGTAAAGCTTGGCCAACCTGTGCCGGAATCGTATTTATCTAATGAGCTGAACACCGGCGCTCCAGAAACCACATCGATATAAATCCCGTCCTCTTTATTGTGCCAATATTCATTTCGGAAGGGCTGTTCAGTTCCGTCATTTTGGGTGATTTGGAATTCAGTGGGGGAGAGTTTTTTCTCTAACTCTTCGCGGCTGGGGTTTTTTGCGTCTTTGATGGACCATGCGTTCGCGGACGTAGCAAGTAAAGTGCAGAACGTGACGAAAAATAGGGAACTAAGGTTTTTCATAAAAAGTCCTTTAAGGGGGAGAGAAAACATAAAGCAAAGAGTAACAAATTCTTTCATCAATTGCTCTGCTGTTCTCGGGTTCATGTTTAGTATCCTTACATAGAGTAAGTGTCGGATTCGCGCTTTTTGTTACAAAGAAACTGAAAAAATATAAAAGTCAATAATCACGGATAGATAGCTTTTGTAGAAAAGGGGTACCTCAAAAAATCGCAATTATTTTGTTTTTAACTGTAACGATAAAAGAGAAACTCTCACTAACCCCTTAGAAACGGAGAAAACAAATGAAATCAATTTTGAATACAGCTTTGAAAGCAGCTTTGCCAATTAGAATCGTTGTGACGGCTTTTAGTTTTAACCTACTCGTAATGGGTGCTCAGGCGGCAGACGCGCCTGCGGCGAACAATCCGGCTGCGGCCGTAAACTCATCCGCATTAAACGTAACTGCGGCTACTGCCAACGTGGATAAAAACCATGTCATTATTGACGGGTACGATGTGGTCTCTTATTTTAATAGCGCAAAGCCGGTCAAAGGGAGTGATCAATTTTCGGTGGATCAAAACGGAATTATTTATCACTTTTCGTCCGAGGTGAATAAGCAAACCTTTTTAAAAGACCCTAAGAAGTACGAACCCCAATATGGGGGCTGGTGTGCCTATGCAGTTGCAGAAAAGAAAGAGAAAGTCGAAGTCGACCCCGAGAGTTTTTTGATTCAAGACGGCAGGCTCCTTTTATTTTTTAAAGCATTTTATGCAGATACAAAAAAAGAGTGGGAAAAGGCAACGGGCAAAGGAAAAGTTGAATATTTAAAGCTCGCAGACAAAAACTGGCCCGAAGTCATTCACAAAAAACCTTAGTTTATACTAAACATTGAAAAAGGAATAATTTATGAAAACTCAGTTCTTTAATCGCTCCATTAGTTCGTGGGCTTTTCGGCTCGTCGCGGCGTCCATTATGCTCCAAACGCTTTACTTTAAATTTTCAGGTGCCGAGGAATCCATTTATATTTTTAAAAAAGTGGGGATGGAGCCTTGGGGTCGCTATGGTGCTGGAACTGCCGAGCTGATCGCCGCGCTGGTCTTGTTGGTCAACCCGGTATCTTGGTTCGGATCTTTATTTGCGGCCGCTATAATGTCCGGCGCGATAATCAGCCATTTAACCGTTTTGGGAATTAAAGTTCAGGGTGACGGAGGGTTACTGTTTGGGTTGGCTTGCACCGTGTTTGTAACGTCCCTGATTAATTTGTATTTAGAACGCGCGCATATTCCCATTCTAGGACGAATTCTTTCAGGTCAGAGATCATAAAAATAGGCATAAGATTACGCATAAGATGAAAAGGAAAGCAAAATGATAGAAGTAAGAAGCGAAGCCGCAAGAAGTGAGCAAGGATACATTCGAAACATACTCTACCAGTGCGCACAATTTGAAGTGGTCGCAATTGATTGGACTCACGGTAGTGTTTCGCCCCTACATTCGCACGAATGGAGCCAAGCTTCGTTGTTGGTTCTGGAAGGCGAATTCGAGGACCGGATGCTCTTAGGTTCCAAAGCGGAAACTCGAACTTGCCGCGTGGGTCAAGCGGTTCGCACTCCGGTCGGCGCGAAGCACGAAATCCGGTGTTTAAGTAAAACCGGAAAAACGGTCCATGTTTATTCACCCAAAGTCCCCGCGGAGAGTGCGCCACTTCAATTTAACGGGCAATTAAGTTCTAACCTCTTTGAGCAATTGTCCTTAGGCGGAAGTACGGGCTTAGACCAGCTGGACCAAATTTTCACAACGATTAGGGATCATGCGACGCGGACGGATTCGCCTTTTTTTATGAATCAGCTGTTTTCCGGTGTGAGCCCACAATTATTAATGGCAGAAGAGCTGATCGCGCAAACTAAAACCACGATGGCTACGCACGAAGCCAGTCCTGTTTTTTCCGAAATGGAAGAAGAAATCATCGATTCCCTTGGAAAACAAATCGGCTGGCCCGAAGGATCGCGTGAAGGAGTAGGTGTGCCAGGTGGCAGCGCTGCAAATTTTATGGCGCTCCATTGTGCGCGCGAAAGGCGCTTCCCTGAGTATAAGAAAAAAGGGATGGACGGCAAAACGTTAAAGGTCTTTGTTTCAAGCGAAGCGCATTACTCGTTCAAAAAGGGCGCTGTAGCGCTAGGAATTGGAATGGATCATGTGGTGTCTGTTCCTGTCGATGAGTCCGGATGTATGGACGTAAGTGCGTTGGAAGACGCCATTATCGAATCTCAATCCAAAGGTGAGGTGCCGCTGTTCGTTTGCGCAACCGCGGGGACGACGGTGTTAGGCGCTTTTGATCCGATTCAAAAAATTCACGCAATCACCCAAAAATATAACCTCTGGTTACATGTGGACGGCGCGTGGGGCTGCCCTGCTTTGTTTTCGCCATCGCTGATGCCATTACTGAACGGCGTGGAACGGGCGGATTCGTTCACTTTTGATACACATAAATTTTTTGGTGCGGGTTTGACGTGTAGCTTTTTTCTGACCCGGCATTCAAACATTTTACAACAAGCAAACGATGTGTCTGGTGGCGAATATTTATTTCATGGTGACGCTACGGCGGGCGCTAAGTTTGATCGCGGCAAAATGTCCTGGCAATGTGGTCGGCGTGCGGACGT
>CAIMNF010000321.1 GCA_903842755.1 Oligoflexia bacterium | reverse complement strand
TTTTGATGGGGCAAGGTAAGCGATATGTTTTTTAAATTATGAACCCGCGCACCTCGGACAATGATTTCTGTACCTGAACTAGGCGTGTCCATGGTTCACATCAAATTGAAATGCGGGATGCCCTACTTTCAGCGCGGCCTCTGAAAGAGCCGCTTCAAAATTGGATTGGATGGTCTGGAGCAGCGCTTTGGACTGCGCCTCAAAACGCATGACGATTACGGGTTGTGTATTCGAAGCACGAATTAACCCCCAGCGATCATCAAAATCTACCCGAATCCCATCGATCGTGGTCACCTTCCCTTGGCTTTTGGCAAGGGTACGAGTGGCCTCTTCGATGAGTGCAAATTTTTTATCCTCGACACAATCGACGCGGATTTCGGGCGTATTCACGACCGGTTTTAAGTCTGCCGTGAGTGAAGAGAGGGATGCTGAAGATTGGCTCAGGATTTCATACAGGCGAGCAGATGCATAGATTGCATCATCAAATCCAAACCAACGGTCAGCAAAAAAGATATGTCCCGACATCTCTCCCGCCAATTGCGCATGGGTTTCTTTCATTTTTGACTTAATGAGTGAATGTCCGGTCTTCCACATGATGGGGTTTCCACCCTTGTGAGCAATATCCTGATACAGTCTGTTGCTCGATTTTACTTCCGAAATAATGGTCGCTCCAGGATGGGCCAGAAGAATCATGCGCGAGAAAATCACCATCAACTCGTCGCCGTAAATGACTCTTCCCTTTTCATCCACGGCCCCGATCCGGTCACTGTCCCCATCGTACCCTACTCCAAAATCGGCGTTCACTTCTTTGACTTTGGCGATCAGCGTTTTTAAATTTTCAGGAACCGTTGGATCGGGATGATGATTTGGAAAGCGGCCATCCATTTCACAATACAAGGGGATTATTTCGGCACCCAGCATTTCAAACAAGAGGGGGGCTACTGTGGATGCCGTGCCGTTACCTGCGTCGAGCACTACTTTTAGTTTTCGTTTCGGTTTAATGATTTCCGCAACATGCTTCAGGTAGGGTTTAATAATTTCAGCGTCTTCAATCGTTCCAGGGGTGCGCTTAGAAAAATGACCTTCGAGCATGATCTTTTTCATTTCTTGGATTTGGTCACCATAAATGGTGTCTTTTCCTAAGCAAATTTTAAAGCCATTGTAGTCGGCTGGATTGTGAGATCCGGTAATCATGATCCCGCCGTCGGTTTGAAGGTGGAAAATTGAAAAATAAGTCAGGGGTGTCGGACAAGTGCCAATCCGAATCACATCAATGCCGCCCTCGGTTAGGCCGCGAACCAGATTTGCAGCGTAATCGTCGCTCGTTAAGCGACAATCTTTGCCGACGGTGATTTTTAACTTCTTCACTTCGCCGTTAGCCCCCTTCTTCCGGTACGCATATTCGGCGTAAGTAAGCCCAAGAGTGTAGGCGAATTCAGATGTAAGGTCTCTCCCCGCTATTCCACGAATGTCGTATTCTCTAAAAATAGATGGATTGATGTTCATTTTATTTTCGCCTTTCTGTTCAAATAACTCATAGCGGATTCTATCGCTAAAATCATGCTTTCGCAATTGGCCGTGTTTTTACCCACCTGATCAAATGCTGTGCCATGATCCACGGAGGACCTAAAAATGGGAAGTCCTAAGGTTAAATTAATGCTGGAATGAAACCCCAGTAGTTTAATAGGGATCAACCCCTGGTCGTGATACATGGCTACGATGGCATCTGCTCGGTCACGGGCCTTTTTATTAAAATCGATTCCAAAAAAAGAATCGGCAGGAAAAGGGCCTGAAATGGCGCAGAAGTCGAATTTTTGTTGTGCATTCAGGATTGCCGGACGGATGATTTTCGATTCTTCGTTTCCGAGGAGACCGCCTTCGCCCGCATGAGGATTAAGCGCTAAAACGGTAATTTTTGGTTTTTTGATGTGCAGTTGATTCTTTAAAAAAGAGGCGGTGTCCCCTATGGCTTTGAGGATGTTTTGCTTGCTTAATTGAGCGGATACAGATTTCAACGAACAGTGTTGAGTGACGAGCGCGACCCGAAAGTGTTCATTTGCAAGCATCATAGTCGGAGCGGGGCTATTGCAAAGTTTTGCAAGAAAGTCCGTATGCCCTTTAAACTTGAAGCCCCCTTCGTTTAGTCTCTTTTTATGAATGGGACCGGTGACGAGGGCATGAGTCTTCGGATGCTTTAGGGCAATCTGAGTTGCCTCTTGAATGGCCCACCCGGCTTGAAACCCTGGGAGTGAATTTTCTGGAGGGTTTGAAAACTTCAATTGAGAGGAAAGCATTAAGGGCTTTAGTTCTCTCCTGAAGGGATCAAAAACGCCGCTTTTTGCAAAAAGGATCAATTGATAGGACTTAAGCTTTGAATTTTGTTTTTTCGCCAAGAAATGAAGCGCTTTGGCCGTTACTTCTGGCCCAATGCCTTCCGGATCCCCAGGCGTAATCAGCAGTGTTTTCATGATTAAGAATGAGAATTAATTTTAATGTAATTCATTCCCTTTTGTCGGTCTAACCAGAGCGCAATCTGATGCTGAAACTCTGACTCCATTAAACGCGCTCTGATTTGGTCTTTGGCTTTTTCGAATCCGCTATCTTCGTCGGATTTAGCCTCGGTCACTTTCACCAAGTAAAACGCCTGACCGTCATCTAAAACAGAGCTCAGTTTACCGACCCCAAGACGCTTTATCTCTTTTTGAAGAAAAGGCGACAAGTCACTATAGGACAGAAAACCTAAGTCTCCGCCCGAGCCAGCGGTCGAATCATCGCTGACTTCCTTAGCGACGGACTCAAACTTCTCGCCCCCTTCGATGGAAGACATAGCCTTAGTCACAGCCTCTTTTG
>CAIMNF010000320.1 GCA_903842755.1 Oligoflexia bacterium | reverse complement strand
CGGATCAATGGAAAGCCAATTCAAATTCGCGGGGCGGGCTGGTCCTCTGATCTTTTCTTAAGATATTCCCAGTCAAGGGCGGAAAATGAAATTCGGTACGTTAAAGACCTGGGACTTAATACCATCCGCTTAGAAGGGCGCTTTGAATCTGAGGAGTTTTTACGCCTCACGGATCAGGAAGGTGTCCTCGTGATGACAGGCTGGGTTTGTTGCAATGCTTGGCAAAACGGAGATCGGTGGCCTGATAAAAATTTTACGATCGCCAAGGCGTCATTACGAGACCAAATTTATCAGCTGAGAAACCATCCCAGCGTCTTAGCTTTTTTGTATGGGAGCGACACGGCGCCTCCTGCTAATATCGAAAGTCTATATATCGAGACATTCAAGAGTCTTCATTGGCCCAATCCCGTTGTATCTTCAGCGGCTGCAACAACGACGGATCTCAACGGCGCCAGCGGATTTAAAATGCTGGGCCCTTATGATTATGAACCACCCTCATATTGGTATTTGGATAAGAGTCACGGCGGAGCCTATGGATTTAATACGGAAACAAGTCCAGGTCCTTCGGTACCCCCTCTCGAATCACTCTTAGCCTTCTTGCCACCGGAACACCAGTGGCCGGTCGATGACATTTGGAACTTTCATGCCGGCGAAAACGAATTTGCAAACATCGACGATTTTAAATCGGCTCTTGATTCCCGGTACGGTGAATCGCAAAGCCTTAGGGAATTCGCGATGAAGTCTCAAGTCATGGGTTATGATAATCATCGTGCTATGTTTGAGGCCTTTGGCAAAAACAAATACAAGTCGGCCACGGGAGTCATCCAATGGATGTTGAACAACGCTTGGCCTTCTTTGATATGGCATCTCTACGATGACTATCTTCGTCCCGGAGGAAGTTACTATGGGGTTAAAAAATCCAACCAACCCCTTCATATTCAATATTCTCATGATGACCGATCTGTTGTTCTCGTGAACTCAACTTTGCGGGTCGCGAATAATTTGAAAGCCCATATTCTCGTTCTGGATACGCAGATAAATAAACTTTTTGACAAGTCCGTTCCTTGTCAAATAGGGCCTGATCAGTCTATTAAAATTTTGAATATTCCAAATATCCCAACGGACAGTAATCTTTACTTTGTTAAGCTCGATTTAACGACATCAGCGGGGGAGGCCGTGGATTATAATTTTTATTGGTTGTCTCAGCTTGCCGAAACCTATGATTGGGATGCAAGTGACTGGCGGAGCACTCCCGTTCTTGCAGAGGCTGACCTTACGGATCTCAATAAACTGCCTGAAGCTCAGGTTACGGCATTTGCAAAAATCGAAACTTCTGATTCAACGGGAGAACTTGAAGTCACTAATGTGAGTCCCGGCTTGGCTTTCTTTATGCGTTTCAAATTGATTTGCAAAGAGAGTCACAAAGAAGTTTTGCCCATTTTATGGCAGGATAATTACGTCACGCTCATTCCGGGTGAAAAAAGAAAATTTAAGGTCTCTTGGTTTGATTCTTGTGCAGGTGTTTCATCGATCAATTCAGTTGAAACTTCCGAAGGCTTGCAGGTCGAAATTGAAGGTTGGAATGTGAGGGCCCTAAGGGCCACCAATGTTTTTTAATCAAAACCATCCTATTTAAGGCGGTTCACATTTTTCAAAGATTCCGATAAATTTTCTTCTGAAGTTTACAAGATCTAATTAAAATATG
>CAIMNF010000319.1 GCA_903842755.1 Oligoflexia bacterium | reverse complement strand
CTAAAAGTTAGCCTGTCGTTTAGGGCGGGCGCGGGATTTTAAGGAAATATAGGATGAATCAATTACTAAAAGTTATTACCGTTTTTTTCTTTATTTTTAATAACTTAGCAGTTGCAACACCGTTAGATGCGGCTAAAAAAGGATTTGTTTGTGGCGCTCAGCTTACCACTTTGGCCGCAATTGTTCCCTCGGGTGGAATGAGAAACGAAAACACTAGTTTTACACTAAAACAACTAGAAGATACAAACGCGCTCACACTTAAACTGCCGAATGAAGCGCCCAACATTGATTCTTTTACTTCAGAGGTGAGTCCCATCAGTGAGTTATCTGCGGGGATGAGGAAGAAGATCGCAGGGCGAATTAACGGAATCGTCAATTTTAGTGCCAAAGAGGGCGACACAGAAACAATTGGATTGACGCTTCGCGGACGTGACTCTGTATCGAAATACTTTTCACAAGTAGAAGCCTCTTATTTGGCGCTCGTTGATTCACTAAAAAACGACGATATTTATAGTTTTAATCCAGCCTACCAAGTTCCGGTATTTGGTAAATTTGTCCAATTTCTTGAATCCTACGCTGGATCAGGAGCGGTAGCTGGAGTGGAAGTTTTTGATGTGATTGTTGATGTTTCAAATTTAATGAGTAGCAGTTCCTCAGGGAGTTACTCGGCCTTTTCATTGTTGCTTGATTCATATCTCTTGGTTTATTACGGCGATACTTTTTTAGGACATTATTTAAGTCGTGACTCGAATTTTACTCCGTTTCTTAAAAAAGTGAGTTCATTTCTGGATTCAAACGATGTCGCCCCTCGGATTTTACATTCCGCGCAAACTTATAAAATTAGCCCATCTACTTATTCGCAAGCAACCACGGGTGGATTTATCAATTCTGCAAATTTAGTGAAAGAAAATCATGGCGTTGCTTACCAACCCCTTCGACTTTTTAGGCGTAAGGAAAAGCCAGTTTATGTCATGGTGGATAACATTCTTGAGTCGTGGGGGCCGAGTGAAAAAGATACTCAGCTCCATATCGTTATCCGATCAAGTTCTACTCCATTCAGTAAGCCAAAAAGACCATCATCACCGATCCAGAGCAAAGAGCCGCAAACCGTATTTAAGCCGGCATTAAATTTCGTAAAATCTAGGTAAATATTTATTCTAAGTTAGACAAAGTACCCGTTGCCTCGTTTAGCTTAAGCAACGTCTTTCAACGCTTCTTCAAAAATCGGTTCGTCATCCTCTGGTTTGTCCAGGGTCATTAGGCTTTTTACTTTTGCAAAACAGCGGTAAAAAGTCCGGGTTGGAAGGGCTTGGCCTTCTTCTGGAAGGCTGGTCATGACCCGACCGGAAGAGATTTGCTCGTGGCAGCCGATCAGCTCGGTTTCGTACTTTTTATTGCTGCCGTGAATTTCGGCGTACACTTCAAGCTCTTCTTCGTGTTTGAATTTTTTGGTGGAAAAGAAACTTAAAATCTCGTTGCTCAGCTCATGGAGAACCATATAGCCTGCAATATTGGCATCGGGATTTCGCTTAGAACGAATGGTGATATTTATTCTTCTCAATTGGAGCGCTCCTTTAGGGACAAAACTACTGTAGGACGGCGAACGTGGTGAACCCATACCTTTATTATCAACAATCGGAATTTAAACGTCAATAATGTGTCACGAATGACCGTGCACAATTTATTAAATAAAAAATATTGATAAAAAGAAGAGTCAAATGGTTGACTTTTTTAGTCCACAGACTCATACTATAAATGAGGGTCCAAAAAAGACCAGAAGAGAGGACTTTATGAAGAAACCAAGTTTGATTACCCGCATAAGGAATCGCTTGAAAGACCGGAAAGGCCAGTCTACTACTGAGTACGTCTTGATTTTGGCCATCGTGGTAATGATGGTTTCAAAAATGAAGAGCAAAGTCGGCGCATTGAGCGACAGTGCCTTCAAAAAGACTGACCAAGCCATGCAGGACTTTGATAGCAATTAAAGTGCAGTCAGTTCTTGTTTAGGTTTGAAGTACAGAAGGGTCCCCCCAACAACAGACAGGGGTAGGGCGAAAAAATTTATTACGGGTATACTAAATAACACAGTAGTCGCGATTCCAAATCCAAGGGATCGCGACTTGTTTTTTTTGAGCCATGCAAAAGAATCATGCACTCCCAACATGCGCCTACTTTGGGGATAAGAAATAAAGTTTAGGGTGTTCAAAAGTGCGATTCCCAGAAAAAAGAATAAATTCACCATCGGAATCCAGGTTCCTACGGTAAATAGCGCAAGGAGGGCCGTATTGAGTGCTGTTTTTCCAAAATCAAGCGAAAGGAGTCTAAAGGTATGCCCAAACCCCGCGCGTTCCGGCGGATTTTGCCCGATGCTTTTTTCAGTGTGGAGCGCCAGGTAGTCGCTAAATGGAATGGCCAGAACATCAATTAAAAACACCATCACCTGGAAGGCCACAAAAATAAGTCCGATCACGATAATGACTTTAAGAGTTACCGCAAAATAAACTCCTAATTTTGCCATCAGGTAGCTACTCATGCTGGTGACGAGACCAAAAATAAGTCCGGTGAGTGCTGTAATCGAGATGAGCACGGGCATGATGGATAAAAGAAGAAGCTTCGGCGAAGAAAAAATTAATTTTCCCGCGGCGAGAGGCAACAGCAACCCCATTAAAAATTCGCGACTAGATCTGGAAACCCAATTCGAGGGCATAGCGGCGGTCCTCCAGGTCTCCTACATTGAGTCCCATTTCTTCGCCGTAAGTGGCAAAGTTGATTTCTAAGGCGTGAAGATCGATCCCAAAACCGGCGGTGGGGTACCCTTGGTTAATCCCTAGCCGCATTTTAAAGACTTTCCATTGGGCTTCCGTTCCGAAGTGGATGGTTCGGAACGCGCTTCCATTTGGATTATTACCGATGTCGGTAAATTCTAAGGCAACGATCACGTAGTCCAGTCCGCCGACTTCTTCTCTGCGCGCAGAAGCTCCAAAATTCAAAAAACGATTGGATGATGTGGGATTGCCTGGCCAAGTGGTGACGGGCCGACCTAAATTCGTATAAGCGCCCCCTAAAATATTATTGATGGCCAAGCCGAACTGAAATTGGAATCCCAGAACACTCCAGGGGCCGTCGTAAGTCGCGCCTAAGTCAAAATCAACACCTAAGCCATTTCCACCCAAACTCGTTCCGCTTAATTTGGTGCCTGCAAAATAGTCGGTAATGCTGATGATTTGATTCACATCCGAAACAAATTCACTATGAAACGTGGTTCCGACGGAAAGGCGGTCCTCTTCCAAAAAGCGGCGTGCAAGGGTAATGGCCGGCCCCATGTTAATGCGGGTGTTGGGATCAAACGATCCCACTTGGCTTAGCTCCCACTGAGTTTGCGCAGCAAGTTCGAACCCTATGGCCATGGCCCATTTGTCAGAAATAAAGGTGTTGTTATAGTAAGCAGGCAAAACTAACTGAAAGCGCGCAGAGAGGGGTTTTCCTTCGGCAGACCCAAATTTTCCCAGTTCGCTTCCGCCACCAGTGAGAGTGCTTAAGGTGCTTAAAGAATCTGATCCGGCCTCCAGGGAAATTTGCGGCAACTGAAATCGATCTTCTGGGTTAGAAGTGACCCGTGCCGGGTTGGCAAAAAAGTTCTCTTCATAAAGCCCGGTGGTGTACCGGACATCTCCCATTCCCTCGGCGCGTACACTCCTAAAGAGCTGGTTGATCGGGTCCATGGCAAAGGCACGAGGCTGTAATGAAAATGAGGTCAGTAGTAATAAGGTAAAAATCAGGGTCCAGGATGTTGGTGAATTTTTGTTCATTTTGATTTTCCTTTGGTTAGAATAGAACGCTGATTAAAGATGCGCGCATGCAGTTGGATACTAGGCTATCTAGTTCACTTAAGTTTCCAAACGCAGAAAATAAGCCAGAACCCGTAGATCCCGAACCCGTTAAGTTTCCGATGGAGGTATTGACTAAATCTAACATCGAGACTAGCTGCAGAAGCGTATTTCCATCCCATAAAGAAGGGGTGTTGATGCTGACTGGCGAAAAGGAACCGGTGAAACCAGCGATTCCGGCATTACACGTCGTATTTCCACCTGCAGAACAAGTTGTGGAATTGCACGAAGCGGATTGCACGAGGTCAGTCACAACTAATGTTCCATTTGGGCCAGCATAAGACCCAAGGATTGATCCAATCATTGAAATTCCAGAAATAATTTGGACAAAGTTTTTTAGGTGCGCATTAACGATGCCACTTGCAGACACATAAACTTTTGCAATGATTTCGCGACTCGCAGCCGTCGTCGCGCCTCGCGCATACATATTTTCAGCAACACCGATAAAAGTGCTCCCCCCCCCACTGCCACTCCCCAAACTCGAAATCAAATCTGAAATATAAAAGATATTTCCTTCGGCTAGAGTAGCCAGCGCAGTTTCGCTGATTTTGACGTCACTCTCGTTGGCGGACACTTGTTGGTAGTATTTGAGCGCGTTGGCGTATTCACCCTTATCCATGGCGGCTCTTGCTGCGGACAAAAGTTGCGGATCACCGGAAGGGCTATCGGCAAAGCCATAAAGGTTAACGCACGAGGAACAGAGGAAGGGGATGAGGATCAACGCGACCGACAAAATTTTGAAAGTTTTCATTCCCCAATTCTAATTTAAGCGTTGCGCGTCAAACACGAACTTTTTTTATTTATTTGCGGATTCGGTCAAGGGGCTAGGGGGTAGGGGTGCGCTTAAAGGGCCAGAAATCTTATAGGCGTAGCGACCGTCTGTTTGCTTGGCCGAGGTCAGCAAAGTTTCTAAAAAACCAAAATCTTGTTTCAGCGAGTCCGAAATACCAAAATAAGCTTTTAAATTTAGTTCGCTTGAGTTGACGTTCTTTTTGAGGGTAATGTCCCCTTTGACCAGAACATTGAGGTCGTCCTTTGAGTTTGGTTTTCCAAGGGCAACATTATTCAGCACCACTTTACCTTGCTCGATCTTAATATCGATGATTCCTTCAGCAATTTTCACTGGTTTTTTAAGCTGCAACATTCCCATGATGGACTGTTCGTCTATTTGCACCGATTTTAGCTTAAAATCGACTTTTCCACTTAAGCTATTTAAATCGCTTACGGTTCCGTCGAGCTTGAAGTCCCCCGAAATAATGCCTCCGCCCTTAATTTGAGCCAGATACATCAGCAAACCCAATTTCCCAAAATTCACTTCATTCAACGAGGCAGAAATGCTCACTTGATCTCCGCGCGCTGCGGCGGTTGCGGTGATCGAGCTCGCTCCTTGCTTTAGTTCTACGGTGGCGCCCGGTTTAAACATCAAAAGTGACAGGAGGCTTGGCGCTGCGGTCACTTCGTCCAGCTCGATGCGCGTCTGATCCGACAACTCAAAGACCGGGTGAATCAATTTGTACTGAAATCCCTTAAAGACGGAAAACTCGCGTCCTTGGTCGGTCTCCAAAATTCCAAAGGGGTCAAGCGATTGCTGAAGGTATCCTTGAATCACGGCCGTAAGTTTGGCTTCCGGGAACTTTGCCAAGGTAAAAATAAATAAACTAACGAAGAAAATGCCAACCAAAATCAGAACGTGGGCTAATTTTTTGCCTTTCACTTTCGTTCACTCTTTTCTGCCTTTTCGGGTTTGGCCGAATACGCACTTACAGAAAATTTAACGGATAAAAGTCCGTCGCCCGCGCCATTTTCAACCTGAAGGGCTCGCAGCTTCATGGGGGGGCTTCCATGTTCAATTTTATAAAGGGCCTGAACCATTTGCCGCAATCCGACCGCTTTCATCTCTAAATCTAATAAGGTTTCTTGGAGTACGCTCTGCGTGGCGCCAGGAGTTTCCTTCAGCACTTCGATGGAATCGTTCTGAAAGAACTGCTTCCAATTGGCGGTGCCGCCTTGGTTCATTCCGGCATTTTGGCCCCGTAAGCGCCGGAGTTCGTCCGTGGCTTGGTTTAATGTTTGGAGTAATTCGTACTTTTCATAATATTCACTTTTGGCGTCGTTCGCGCTGCCCACCATCGTCCACGTGAAAATTAAAACGGATAGTCCTCCGACTGCCCATGCCCCCATTTTAACCATTTTTTGCTGGTCCGGGGGCAGTCGCTCAAAAGACGCTTCCAGTTGCTGGTACCACTCTTGTTCCTTGATTTTGGCCGTAAACTGTTCGAACGCATCGGAAATTTTACTCATCACTTGCCCCCTTTGGTGGACGCAAGTTGGCCGCTAAATTCAACTTTATAAAACTTTTGGCCTTCTTGAGTGACTTCGCTGGAGTTGCCTTTTTTTAAACTATAATTCTTTTCTAAAATTTCGCTCAATTTTGCCAATAGCTGTGGGCTGCTCATCATGACGGTCAGTGATGTTTTTAAGGGACGGTCTTCTTTATAAGGCTCGTTGGGTTCCGTCCCTGCATTAAAGGTGACCAAATTTAAGGGAATATCCCGGTCCACTTTGGTGGAGAGCGATTTTAGAAAATCCAAAGGCGAGTTTGGGTTTTGGGTAAAAAGTTTGCTGAGTTCGCGTTCGCGGCTTAAGTCGGCTTGAATCGACTTTTTAAGTTTTGCCGTGTCTGCTAAATGGGACGCAATTGCGCTCGTGGCAATTGCGCCCCCATAATAATTTTTAACCGCTTTATTGAGGGCTTCTTGGGTGTCCGCTAGCTTTCGGGAGTACGTTTGGTACTCAATGATTTTGGTACACGCAAACACCAAAAGCGCAATTGCCAGCGCTGGAGCCACTTTTTTAAGCGAATCCATCCAATGGGACGCGTTGGCGTCGGCTTTCGCGAATTCCCCTTTTCGCAAGTTAATCGGGGAAACCTTGTCGGTCGGCACAAGGACTAGGGCAGTGGCCAACGCTTTTGTAAACCGAATTTCGGATACATCCGAATAGTTAATTTTATTGGCCGTGATTAAGCTCATGGGCTTAAAAAATTCGACCGTTTTTTGACTAACCACCTGAAGCCATTCGACCACACCCGGCATGAGGGCCAGTTCGCCCGTCAAAAGGATTTTTTCGATCCCCGAGTGGAGCGTTCCACGAGCCGAAAGCTCGGTTTGCTTGATGTCCGTCACGAGCGGCTCGAGCGTTTCGGCAATTAAATTTGCGACCGATTCATCTGCCTGTTCGGTGAGTCCGACATCAAAAATCCAGCTTTTGATTTCTTCGGGCTGGGCATTCATTTTTTGAAGGAGCGCGGCCTCAATATTCTGCACGCCAAACGGAATCTCCCGGTACAAAATAGGGCGCGTTCCTTGATGAATGTAAAAGTAGGTTTTTGCGCGTTCAAT
>CAIMNF010000318.1 GCA_903842755.1 Oligoflexia bacterium | reverse complement strand
GTGAGTAAACTTTTGTCCCTCAACACCGAAGAAACCGGTTGGCAAACGAAAGAAATCGCGCACGCATTAAGTGTGTCGGATGACCTCTTTAAGGCACGCCTTAAGGTTGGAAACCTACCCCCATTTGAAGAAGCCACGGAACAAAAAATATTAGGGCAACTTTTTATTGAAGAGCAATCGGTCTATTACAAAATTCTGTGGGGTCAGGTCCTGGGAACGTGCCTGACTGGCACTTGCGCAGCCTATGCTCACTCGCCCGACTTAAATGTGGGTTTCATTGGAACCGATCCCGAGATCAGTGTCCCAATGGGAGCTGTTGAATTCTCTACCGTGAACTCTTACGGAAAAAAATGCCTTTATATTAATATTATCGATGGAAAACTAATCCGGCCCAAACAGCTGGAATGGATTGTTCGCGGCCTGGATCAAGTGAAAGAACAATTAGGCTATGACAAAGTTCTCCTTCCTGTATTAAAAAATCTATCGGTCGTTGGATCGCACATTCCCATGAGCCCCGGCGATAAAGTTCTAATCAACAATAAAGACCTTGCGTTTGCCATGCGTGACCTCGTCCACGGCAAGGCCACGACGACCTTTATGTACGATAAGGACATTTTACGCCTTCACCTTGGGAATTTTGCGCTGAACGATTGGTATCACCATCCCTACACGATGTATGAAGGCGCGATTTTTACTCCCGACAACAAGGATGACGAATATTTACTCAAAGTCTCCGTCACTGATGCCCCGCCGGTGTCCCTGCCTGATATTAAAAACTTAAAAGGCCGTGGCTTGCTCTTGGCCCTTGAACTTGAGCAAAACCAAAAGGACTATTTGCGCGATCGCGTCCGGCGTGCCGTGGACGCAACTGAAGAAGATTTAACTCGTCTCCGGGATGAACTCCGAAACGATGGCCTCCTCCCCGTGAGCGAGTATTTGAAAAAAGTAAATGCGGTTTTGGAAAGTTACGGATACACGATGGATCCCACGTTCAAAGAAACCTCGATTCGTGCCTTTTACTCGGGACTCCTCCGTGCGCCCGATGCCTTCAAAGGTTCGTGGGCTGCCAAATCAGTGCAAGGAACAATTAACTTGTTTATGAAAGGCTATGATGAGTGGGTGGTTTCGAAGAGTATGGCCGAGCATCCGGAATTGTTTTCGACCGTGGGCCCCATTCGGGATTATTTATTAAAATTGTTCCAATTTAAGGAACATGATTCGCCCGATTACAAGTTGGTATGGCATCGGGCTGCAATCTTAGGAAATGGAAAACTAAAAATCGATGCAATGCCCGATGTGTTGCCGCTGTTACTATCCAAACTTCATTCGGGCGAATACCGTCTCAGGAAGGCAGCGGCGGGAACGTTGATTCGCCTTAACGAACACTGGGACCAAGCTCTGCCCGTTTTGTTTGGCTTGTTGCGGGAAGCGGGTAACGGGGACAAGGAACTCATCAAGCTTGTGCTTGAAGCAAAGAAAATCAATTTAGAAGAGTTTAAACGGATTCTGATTTTTGCTTTTCGGAGCGGCGAAGATCATTTGCAGCGAGGCGCGCTTTGGGCGTTTGAATTTACGTTTGGTTTAGATCACGAAATGGTAAGCGATCCTGAACTGTTGTATGTCTTCCGCCAATACACCAAATACGGCCATGCGGACGAAAACGTCAGAGCACAAATTCATTTCTTGCAGCCGCGAGTGAATAGCCATTGCGAATGGGTTCTGAACCATTCCTAGGGCGACTACGCTTTTTGATCAATAATGCGGCCGGAGCGTTTACCTTGGGAAACGGCTTCTCTCAATTTTAAAAATTCTTCTCCCGAGACGGATCGTAGGACTCCGCCCCCTGCATCCTTTAAAATAACCTTCAGTCCGGGACCATGTCCTTCTAAACTTGCACTAATCCCATTGGTTTGATTGACCGAGTCTCCTGCAAATGAGGTAATGGCTTCTTGGACTTTTTCATCGTTCACTTCAAACGCGACTTCTTCTTGGTCTTGCTCTTTTTTCTTTTGCTGACGCTCGTACGCCCCTTGCCCCGAGTTTCCACCCTCTTGGTCAGTAGACTTTAAGTTAATTTTTTCGAAAATTTGGGTG
>CAIMNF010000317.1 GCA_903842755.1 Oligoflexia bacterium | reverse complement strand
TTTGTTTTTATTTTCTTATTTGCAATCTTGTTTTCTTATTTTTATCGAAAAAACTCGGTCCCTCTACCTAAGCCATTCGAGCAGGCATCGAGCATTCCGTCGAGTACCTCAACTCCCACACCAGAACAAAGTCATTTAATTGCTCCGTCATCTTTACCATTACCGGCCGCCATACCGAAGGCGTCGCCAACGCCTGATCCAAAGCTTGCGGTCAATCCTTTATTTACAACAAAACCCAAAGACATGAACGTACCCTTTGAGATGGCGCAAGGCTTTGCGGTAACCTATGGAGATACCTTGCTTGGCAAACCGACTTCCGACTTTACGGGCTCTACAGGCATTACCGAAATCAAGCACCCTCAACTTTGGGATCACGGCATTATCCCGTACACGATCAAACCTGACGTACCAAATCCCCAGCGTATTCAGCAAGCCATCGAAGTTTTTAATCAGCGAACTTCGGTGAAGTTCGTTCCTTATGAAGGCCAGGCCGATGCCCTTGTGTTTGAAAAGGGCGAAGAGCATTGCTACTCTTATTTAGGAAAAATCGGCGGCTTGCAGCCACTCTTTCTTTCCGATCGGTGTGCTCAGGCCCAAATAGAGCACGAGCTGATGCACGCGTTAGGCTTTATCCATGAGCAATCGCGCACCGATCGCGATCAATTTATTGATGTTTTATGGCCCAATATTGAGGAGAAATATCAATCCCAATTTGCGATCGTTCCGGATGCGTTAATGGATTATTATTTTGATTCTCCCTTTGATCCAGACTCGATCATGATGTACGACTCGCATGCGTTTGCCGTAAAACCAGAGCTGACCACGCTAAAAATTAAAAATACGGGCGCAGCAATTACACCGCGAACCGATCTTGACGAAAGCGACGTCCAACGCGTCAACCGACTTTATCACCATTCGCCCTAGGGGCAATTCTACACTTGTCGAAAAATAAAACTGTGTCATGAAAAATAGCTTAATGATTACAAATAGTTAAATTGGTACACGTGTTGCATCTTTGATCATTAGGAAGAGGATCGGGTCCACCATGCATTTTAAACAAATCTCATTGATCAAAATTGGTTTAGCCCTTATTGCAGTTCTCCAGGCGGCTGCATTTGCGACACCGGCGGTCATCCCCGCGCAATCGTCCCTGTTCAATATTTTTCAGAGGACATTTTCTTCGAAGCAGTTTTTTCAACTGCCCTCGAACGTGACCGTAAGCTATCCTACAAATACCGCAAATCCAAAAAACCCGGGAATGAGCTTTATGATCGAGCCGGTTCTCTACGCTACGCTCACAAACGCGAAGGCGTCCGATACCGTCTGCAGCTATCAAAACTCAAGTTCGACACCTTCGCTCTATGCGCTTTCAAACTGTCAGCAAGGCGGTAAGGTTATTTCTATTCAAGGAAACGATACGGTCACTGCAGACCAAGTGACACTCTCCATGCCGAATGTCCCGACTCATTACTGGACCCAAATCAATGCCGTAAATTTTCCGCTGCAATCGCAAACTTTGGTTTGTGGTGGTGGAGCACTCCACACTTCTACCCATTTACTTGGATCTGTCACTTGCCCAAACACTTCGGGATCAGTCATCACCCTGAACAACCCATCCCAAAGCCCGCTTGTTTTCGATGGGCACGGGTACTCCCTCAGCTCCCCATCTGCCGCAATTGGACTTTTTTTAGAAGGGTATGGCATTAGCGTGCAACAAGTAAATATTTGCGGAATCGCTCACGGAATAGGGATTTTGGCTTATCATGCCAACAATTTTACTCTCCAAAACTCAACCGTTTGCAATAATGCGGTTGGCGTACAAGTGCAATCCGATGGAAGTAATTCTTGGGGTGCAACCATTAGCCAAAACACGATCACAGGGAACTCACAATTCGGATTGCGCTTTATGGGAAGTAGCTTCGCCAATAGCCCATCCATTAGCCAAAACAATTTGAGCAACAGCGGTGGCTATGCGTTAGCGATTTATGGCGACGGCATTACCCTAAGCAACTCCCAAAATAACAATTTTTACGGTTCCTACAACGGTCTTTATCTATCGGGTGGGAATATGAATATCGAAAATTTAGACCTCTCTACCGCCCAAATTAAGAACACTCCTGTTTACGCGACAGAAGCATATTTGACCATCAATCAATCCAACTTGAGTCCATCGCCTGTCGCGAACGCGAGCGGTTCGCGTGTGGGTCTCAGTCTTTACCGTATTTTTTCGGCGAACATTGCTAATCTTACTGTCACCGGCGCTGACGCTGCTGTTAAAATCGCGACCGATTCAGGCGAACAAAGCCAAGTTTCGATTAACGAGTCCCAACTTACCCACTCCACCACCGCAGGGATCATGATTCAAAGCTTTGA
>CAIMNF010000316.1 GCA_903842755.1 Oligoflexia bacterium | reverse complement strand
CCGGTGCTTGGTGGGGGGCGTAGAAGTATTGAGTGCATTGACCACCGAAGGATTTCGAAGCTTACAGTTATTGTCGCCAAAAATGGCAACGCCGTTTGATCAAAACCGGAGTGGGATCAATTTGTCAGAGGCTGCTGCATTCCTGTGTGTGGAACGGGTCGAGCACCAGAGCAATAAAGGTTTAGCCGCAATTTCCGGTTATGGGTTGAGTACGGATGCGTATCATTTGGCCTCACCCCATCCCGAAGGGAAGGGGTGCGTTCATTCCATTCAAAGCGCGCTCAAAATGGCCAAATTAACCCCAAAAGAAATTGATTGGGTTCATGCGCATGGAACTGGGTCGCGAGCCAATGATTCGGCAGAGGGTGCCGCAATCGAACAGGTCTGGAGGCAGGCCGAAGCTGAGTCTCCTTGGGTGACGTCGACTAAAGCGGTGCATGGCCATGCCTTAGGTGCTTCGGGTGCTCTGGAGGTCGTGTTATGTGTTGAGGCCCTCGTCAGGGGCACAATTTTGTCTACGCTAGGACTAGCTCAGCCAGACCCCTTGATTCATGTTCGGCACCCCAGCAATCATTTATCCATGCCCATTCATCATTTATTGAAAAACACTTTGGGATTCGGCGGAAATAATGCGTCCTTAATCATCTCTGCAGTGGATTCTGGTTTAAGGGGGCGAAGATGAGAATTGCGGTTTGTGCGGCAGGATTCTCCCAAGGCACATACAGTGCAGCTTTAAAATCAAAGCCCTCCTTTAGAAAATCTTCTTCGATGACGATCATGGCCTTTGATGCAATTCTTGATGCGGGCCTAGTCGAACCAAACTTACGACCACTGTTAGATGAATCGGCATTTATTGTGGGATCAAGTTATGGCGAGATCGAAAATACACGGGAATTCTTAAAAACCTGGTCAAATTCAGGGTTGGCCCGTCCTTTGTTGTTTCAGAGTAGCCTTCACAATGGAACGCTTGGTTTTTTAGCGCTAGAACTTGGAATGATGGGACCTTCCTTTACGGTAAGCCACTTTCATTTGACGGGGGAAAAGAGTTTGTCTTTTGCTCTAGATTTGCTTTCGCAAGATGCAGTGTCCGGGACGATCAAAAGCTGCCTTGTGGTTTGCGCGGATTGGATGGCCCCAGACTTTTTACCGGCGTTTCAGATGTTGCATCCTCAAGATCGCCTTTGGCGAAATAGCGCGGCCGCAGTGCTTTTAACGCAAGAAGAACGCGCCATCGAATTCGGAATTAAGCCACTGGCTTATTTAGATTCGCTAAATCTCTCCCATTCAAATTCAGGAGTTCTTTCGGGTGACTATAGTGACTCTGACGCCCTTTATCGGTGGGTTCAGCAGGTCCGAGATCCTTCCGATTTTTTCGGTAAAACAGCGCTAACTTTAGATAAGCCCGATCAAACTCAGACCCAAATTGTGTGGAGTCGCACTTAAATGGGTTTTTGGAATCCTGTTCGAACGATTGAAGACTCCAGTTCTCAAAATCTATACTTAACCTTTGATGACGGGCCCGAGCCACGGTGTACCTCAGCAGTCATCCAGGCGCTAGACCACTGGTCTGCAAAAGCAACCTTCTTTGTGGTCGCTCAAAAAGCAAAACAAAACAAAGAATTGATTCGGGAACTTTTAGCCTCCGGACATGCTATTGGAAATCATTCCCTCGACCATCGCTATTCGGCTTTTTTTCAAAGTCAGCAAAAGTTATCGCAATGGATGGTCGAGTCCGAAGATCGGATTTCACAGTTGATTGGGCAAGCGACGGTGGGATTTCGGCCACCGGCAGGGGTCGTGACTCCGGTATTAAGAAGAGCGGCCGGTGAGCTGAAGATGCCGATCATTCTTTGGAATATCCGGTTTTTTGATACGGTTTTTCGATGGACCCCCGAAAAAGCCCTAAGTTCATTCGGAAAAACAGGGCCGGGTTCGATCGTACTTTTGCATGATCGACAATCCTACCCTACTTTTCCTCTTTTCTTAGAGGCGTTAAACGCGTATAGTGGCGAGGCTCAACGACTAAAGTTTTCTTTGACGGCTTTAACGCGTGAGCGATGCTTGGCAGAATTGCATCGAAGTGTTCAGAACATTAATCGTGTGGGGGGACTATGAATTTAAATTTTTTAAAGTTCAATTTTAGGCTTTGTTTCGGTGTAATTTTGGTCATTACATCAACGGGTGCTCTTGCATTAGAAAATTCGCCGGAATGGTATTGTAAAAACGTGGCTAGCGAAAAGATGGGGAACATCATCAACAGTTGCGGAATCGGATTCGGGGCCGATGAAAGTGAAGCAAGAGATTTAGCATTCGATCATGCTAAAAAAGAATTTGATAAAATATGCAGTATTTCTGATGACTGCCAGGGGCATGCGGTGAATGCCAACCCCAAACGAACAACCTGCGAAGAAGTGGGAAAGAAGATCAAATGTTACCGTTTGATTGAGTTTAAAATAGGTGAGCGAAGTTCGCGGACCCACGTTTCGTCCATTGCATCGTCCGCAGTGATGCAAAATTCGCCAGTCAGCAATGCTCCAGTCACCAATCCAGGTCCGCCGGATAACGGAATGTCCTTGTCCGTAGAAAAGGTAAAGGATAAGAAAAAGAAGTATGATTTTAGGCTAAATTTAAAAAATGATTCCAATCAATTTCTTTTGGTTAACCTTACCGACATCCTCTGCTTCCGTGGAGATGTGCATGGAATGATTAAAAATACATTCTTCAATACGGGGCCAAGAAGTATTGGTTTAGCTCCTGGTGAGGTCAAAGGAAAAACGTTGGTATGCGATCACGGAATGAGTGCGGCGGGTGATTTTCGAGTGGTGGTCAGTCGAATCTACGAAAATCCATCGCATGATGGGAAAACTCCGGGAAAAGTTGTGGGAGAAAATTTGGAGTGGCTTGGAAAAAATATTTGATTTAGCCCTACATGAACGCGTTTTGTTTTCTTTAAGAGAGAGAGCGAAGT
>CAIMNF010000315.1 GCA_903842755.1 Oligoflexia bacterium | reverse complement strand
TTTTCATAAATTGTTCCTTCAAGGACCTATAGTGCAGGGGGTGTGCCAGAACCGACCGAGTGTCGCGTTTGAATAGATTCATGAAATTTAAGCGAAAAAAGGGCTATACTAAAATCGTTTAACCAGAGAGTGTGTCAAAAGAATGAGGGGGGGTGTCTAAAGGATAGACGGTACTGTAAATCGAAAAATAATCGGCGGCCAAAGGAAAAGTTTACGGAGGTGTTACTAAGAATTACTTCGCATCCTCAAGGACTTTCTTCAGCTCTTTCTCGTCATCGACCGATATTTTGTCCTTAATGCCTTGAATTCCTTTATCACCGATTTGGTCAATGAGTTTGTTATGTTTCTGGATGTCGCCTACGAGTTCGCGAGTAATGCTTTGGGGATTGTAGCCCGAAATGAACCGCAAGCCGTGTTCCACATGTCTGGAGATACTCACTCCTTTAACCTCAATGACCAGCGAAAGGATAATGATCGATAAGCAAATAAACGAATACTTTAACACTGCTCCAATCAGGCTAAGCATAGGCTTGGTTTAAGTTTCCTCCGGAGGATGAAGTGACTTCTTTCAACACGCGGGCAACATCGGCGGTCTGAAAGGGTTTCATGATATAATTTTTTGCGCCTGCAGAAATTGCATCCGTAATCCAGGCCTCTTGGGTCAGGGAGGACAATATAACCACGTTCGCCGCCGGATCTAATTTCAAAATGCGCTTGGTCGCTTCAACTCCGTTCAGCTCAGGCATGGCCAAATCCATGGTGACTAAATCCGGGTGAACTAATTCATATAGTTCTACCGCCTCGCGGCCGTTTTCGGCCTCGCCGACGACTTCGTATCCAAGCGAAGTCAGAATCTGTTTCAGTGATTTACGAACAAAAGAGATGTCATCCGCAATTAAAACACGTGGCATTTTTAGTTTCGCTTTCTTTGGTCCGACCTTATGATCAGGTCTTTTTTAAGTGTACGATTCCTCATTCGGTTCGGCAACAGGGATTCTTTCAATGCCGACGCTCTCAATTTTCCGTGCGCTTGCTTCGCGAATAGTAAAGTGAATTTGACCTGCGCGAGTGTCAAAAAAAAGTTCATCGCCACTGTCTGGAATGCGGGAAAACTGACGGAGTAAAAAACCGCTTAAAGTGTCGTAATCGCCTTCGGGAAGGTCCAATAACAATTCTTCGTTTAGCTTTAAAATTGTGGAAGACGCCTTGACCACCCATTTGTGTGGCCCCAGTTCGCGAATCGATTTAGTTTCAAAGTCGTCCTCATCTTGCAAATCGCCTACAATTTGTTCAAAAATATCTTCGCGAGTCAAAATTCCAACGGCCCCGCCGTACTCGTCTACCACGACGGCCAACTGAATGTCGCTTTCCATCATTTCGTTTAGGACGTCTTCTAGTTTTTGAGTCTCGGCCACATAAAAAGCGGGTGCGATAAAGCGATCAATTTTTTGCTTTGAATCCGGAAGACGAATAATTTGATTCAATTCCAGAATTCCGACCACATTGTCCACGCGTTCTTCAAAAACGGGTAGGCGGGAATGTTTCTTGGTGTGGTAAATTTCATAGGCCTCTTCCAAGGTAGAATTCCGATCAATGGCATCGATTTGCACCAGCGGGACGAGCCCGTCTTTTGCAATTTTGTCCCGAAATTTTAGGATTTTCCGAATGAGTCGTTTCTCGGTTGATTTGATTTGAGTTTCGTCCGAATCCGCCGTCAGAAGAACATTCAGTTCGTCTTTTCCGGTTTGTTTTTTTCCGCTCCAGACTAATTCGATGGGCCGAATGAGTTTTGAGATTTGCTTGGTATAAAGCGTTGCGATGTAAATCAGGGGATAAAGTAATTTTTGAGTATAAAAAATGGGAATCGCTACCCGTGGCGCAAGTCTAGATGAAAATTTCCGGTAAAAAAACTTGGGGATGAGTTCCCCTAAAATAATCACTAAAGCAGAACCTAAAAGGACCGCATAAAATTCGCCACGGCCAGGATAA
>CAIMNF010000314.1 GCA_903842755.1 Oligoflexia bacterium | reverse complement strand
GTGCTGTTCCTTCATGACAGATCTCCTGCGAGACGAAGGTTTCCACCCCCAGTGTGTGGAAGAACCAGGAATACAAAGGCCAGAGGGTATAGATAGAAAAACAGCGGGGAATGCCAACCACAAAATCTTTTTTACGGATGAGTTTTTCCGGATCGGGCGCACATTCCTTAAAAAGGATATCGTTGCGCTTTTCAATGTAGTCAACGACTTCTTTAACGTGTGATGCAGCTAATTTTTGAGCTACTTTTTTCTTTTCTGCTGGAGTGACCCGAGAGAACTGAAGAGAAACTGCAAGTTGGTCGCTTAGTCCGTATGCGGCTCCAAATTCTTGTTCTAGCATATCTTCTAAATTCATGAGTGAAGCTTGGCACTCACCATAAAGTGAAGTATCGAGTTCGGGAAGGTGTCGATGCTCAATTTTATTTCGTAACCCAATTAGAAACTCAAGGTTTTTTCTTTCAGGAGGATGATTGTTGCCATAATGCTGCTTAAGGCATTCGGCTAATTCCCAATGCTTGGGCTCGCCATCGATATACATATATCTTGTTCCGGTTCCACCTTTTGTTTTTCTGATATGCCAAGGTTTCAGATTACGCCGATAAAACAAAGCGTGAAATAATGCTGTCCAAGCGATGGTAATTAATACTAAAAATTGAGCAGTTCGGAAGTTTCCACCTGGTCGGTTATAAACAGTGACCGCAGCAATTGTTGAAGCTTGGCACTTGCTTAGATTGTCTTTTACAATTTTTGGAAGACCTCTAGACATAAAATGTGTTCCTCTTATTAAGAAGGTTGTTTTTACTTACTATGACACAAAGTAAAGATTGTTGCAATTTTCTTTACTTTCGTTTAGACTAAGTAAAGATATGAAACGTTCAGGGATCTTTATAAAGCATTTAAAGGGATATACGGCATTTAGTCCGGCAACTCTGCCTCCTGCCAATCCTCCTCTTTCCCAAGACGAAGAGCTGACTCAGCTTTTAGCCTTAGCTAATCTGGCTGTCGGTCGCCTGAGCGGCCTATCTGCAATCATTCCAGACCCCGATCTTTTTGTTTATCTATACGTAAGAAAAGAAGCGTTGATGAGTTCTCAAATTGAGGGCACCCAGTGTTCACTCGAAGATATTTTAAATCCCGATGCCGAGCCTGTTTCGGAATCTTCTCCAAATGACATCGAAGAAGTATCCAATTACGTGAAAGCGATGAACGAAGGGCTTAAGCGGCTTGAAAGAATTCCGGTCAGCACGCGTCTCATTAAAGAAATGCATGCAACCTTACTCACGGGGGTTCGAGGATCAGGAAAAACGCCAGGAGAATTTAGGCGAAGCCAAAACTGGATTGGTCGCCCTGGAGCTACCCTTTTAAATGCTGATTTCGTTCCGCCACCACCGGAAGATGTCGATCGCTTAATGTCTGAGCTTGAAAAATTTATTCATGACAATGATCGTATCCCGGCACTAATTAAGGCAGCGTTGATTCATGCGCAATTTGAAACGATTCACCCTTTCTTAGATGGAAATGGTCGTTTGGGTCGATTGCTGATTACCTATTTGCTCTGCTTTTGGAAAGTGCTTGATAAGCCACTTCTCTATATTAGTTATTATTTTAAAGCCCATCGAACTGAGTATTATACCAAGCTAATGGATATTCGCATGCGCGGTGATTGGGAAGCTTGGGTTAAGTTTTTTCTTCGTGCGGTTCAAGAAACAGCAGAAATGGCGGCGCAAGCCGCAACTGATATTTATCGTCTTCACACGAAAGATCGTGAAAGAATTAGGGACGCACAACCTAATACGACGACCATTCTGGTATTTGAACAGTTTTGTCACGAACCCATTTTATCCAATGCAATTTTGGTGAAACGACTCGATTCAACTAAGCCAACAATTCAAAAAGCATTAGACGCTCTTGTTAATAATGGGCTGATTCACGAGATTAGCGGAAAAAAACACGGTAGGCGTTATGCTTATCAAGAGTATTTAGATATCTTGACCCGAGATACGAATACTAAAATAGGTTAAATGCCAATTATTTAATGAATCATTGTTTTAAGAAGTTCGATAAATTTATTCGGATTTTTCTATTTTTTGTTAATTGTAGCAAGTATTTCCCCTGCATCATGATACCCCTGAATCTTAGAAAAAGTTCCATGCT
>CAIMNF010000313.1 GCA_903842755.1 Oligoflexia bacterium | reverse complement strand
CTCCGCATCCGGCTCCGCAGCCTCCGCATCCGGCTCCGCAGCCTCCGCATCCGGCTCCACAGCCTCCGCATCCGGTGCCACAGCCTCCGCATCCGGTGCCACAGCCTCCGCATCCGGTGCCACAGCCACCGCATCCGGCTCCACAGCCTCCGCATCCGGGCGGCGGCCATCATAACGACGATTTAGATTAAGGATTGCCGCGCGCCAGACGGAACAAAAGGACATTGTCATAAAAAAGAAGCTTCGCTTCATTTAAAATTTGTTTAAGATAAAGTCTATGTTTCCGGAACTCCAAGAAGTCCTTGCCCTTAAAGAAGAGCTTAAGTCTCATGCTCGCGTTGAAACGATCGCCGAGGTTGGAGATTTTCCAATCACCGCGTTTGCTTTTGGCAGCGAATCCCCCGAGGCGCCCGTTCTTGGAATTACCGCCGGTGTTCACGGGATCGAAAAAATTGGAACTTGGATCGCACTTTCGTTCCTGCGCTTTTTACAAGCGCGCATCACTTGGGACGAAGGCTTAGCTTGGCAACTTAAGCGAATTCGAGTCCTGTTCGTACCCATCGTAAACCCCGTAGGCATGAGTCGGTTCAGTCGTTGCAATGGCAATGGCGTAGATCTAATGCGAAATGCACCCATTACGGCAGAAAACGCCTCTTTTTTAGTCGGAGGCCATTTTATCTCGCCTCACTTGCCCTGGTATCGCGGCAACTTAGCTCAAACGTTCGAGGGGATGGAAACAGAATCGAAGGCGTTGATTCAATACATCCAACGCCAAACACAACAGTCTATTCGCACAGTCATTTTAGATATGCACTCGGGTTTTGGACTGCAAGATCAGCTTTGGTTTCCCTTTGCAAAATCCACGCGCCCATTTCCGCATCTCCCAGAAGTTCATTCACTTAAACTTGCGCTCGATAAAGTCCATCCTAACCATATTTATCGGTTCGAGCCTCAAGCAAAACACTACACCACCCATGGCGACCTTTGGGATTATCTCTATTTAGAGTGGATGAAGTCGCAAAGTGGAGAACTCGCTAATCAGAATCAAACATCCCAACAGTCAACTCCGTCAGATTTTTCAAAGCGGCTTTTTTTGCCTCTCACTTTGGAATTAGGCTCCTGGCGCTGGGTTAAAAAAAATCCCATTCAGCTCTTCAGTTTTATGGGACATTACAATCCCGTAAAACCCCACCGACAAAAGCGCGCATTGCGCAGACATTTGCCCTTATTTGATTTCCTGACGCGAATTATGACCTCACCCAGTTTATGGTGGCCTATGGATCCATTAGTCCGCAATGAAATGGACCGCGTGGCGAAAAAACTTTGGTTCTAATTTACTGCCCCCTCCAATACTGCATTACATCTGATTTCAGATCCAGCAACCTGTAAAAATGACTCCGCATCATTCAGTAAGATGATCTGATCTAAATGATGACTAATCTTACTCAAGGGGCGATACCGTTCGGCGGCTGTCAAATCCAAGTACCCCAATTGCTCCGCAGAGACAATTCGATAAGCCACATCATAGAGTGATTTACCCCGAAGACTAGGGGGCTTAATTTTCCGCAGCAACTCAATACTCCTCGCTTCGCTACCCCCACTCAAAAAAGAGATGTTTAAATTTGGTCTTAAAAGCCACCGAGAAAACGCACGATCCACGCCCTCACTGACCCGGTACCAAACGCCTTCTACCTCAATGACGTTCCAGGCAGTCATTCCATCGAGTGGCCCCATCCACCTCGAAATCAGTGCACCGTCCACGTCGATTGCAATGTGAGAACTCCGATCGAAGTGTTCCAGTGGAATGGTATTTTTCACTACTTTAATGACTCGCTTTTGGTGACTTCGATCTACTTGCAAAACATAATCTACCAATGGCGTATTCGTTAACTTTTCAACCGAAAGTGCCGACTCTTCGATACTGTCTTGGATTTGTTGCCGGGGTACCCTACGTCCGGTCTTCTGCGCCCGCTCTTCGACCTGCCTTAAAATCAACTCTAAATTGGAAAGTACGTGCACAATCTCTACTTGGTACTGCGGATAAACCTTGCGAATTCGCTGCAACATTTTTAGAAAGAGCGGGTAATTTCTTAAGCTGGTTTCGTAGATTATGTTTTTGCTTTCGAGCAATGCATGTTCTACCGCTAAGTCAGACAGGTACATCGATTCGGGATGCACTAAGGTGGCCGCCTCATCGGGATTAGTCTTTTTAAGACTTTCGTATTCCGGAATACCTTCCTTAATCTCGTCAGGATCGATCCAACAAAAATCACTTTCTTTAAAAAAGCCACTCTCGCCCAGCTTCCTTAGCTCGGTCGATTTACCCGCCCCAAAGGGCCCTGCCGTAAAAATAATACGCGGCCTGTCGGTGGCAACGCCCCCCACTCCATACCGAAGAATAATCTGGTCTTGAACTAACTGACGCGCGGGAGAGTAGTCATCATACTGATCGACGTAATCCAAAGTTCGAATTCGTCGCTCGTTTACAAATTGCCCTACAAATGGCCCTGCAGCCCAAACTTCGGCGCCAAAGCAAAAAAGGAAAAGGAGTCCTAAGACCGCAGAGCTTAGAGCGCATTTTAAAAACATTTTTAAAGGATTGAAGCCCCACCACGAACCAGCCATAATAGCCGCTGAGCGTATCAGAACGGCTACTATTATTCAATAAAGTTTATTTATAACGGATTAAGTCCATCCATTTATGTCTTTTTGTCTATTAAACGATCTAAATATAAATTCAAACCACTTCGTCGGACTTCAACTCACAGCGAAAGGCTTCCGGGGATTGTTCCCCGTCGTTCATTTCACATTGAATCGTCGAATGACCAATGTTGAATTGGGTTTTGAGTTCATCGGAAACCTTGTTCAACAGTTCGTTTATTTTTTCACCAGGCTTCAAGACTAAGTGCGCGGTCAACGCAACATCAGTGGTACTCAGTCCCCAAATGTGCAGGTCGTGAACCTCCAAAACCCCACTTTGGCTTTCTAAATACTTTTTAACTTTCCGATGAGGTACCGTTGCTGGAACCGCATCGACGGCAAGCTCAATCGACTCACTCAACAAGCCCCATGTTCCCCAGACGATGACCGATGCGATCAAAATACTCATCGCTGAATCGAGCCAATTTGCGCCAGTAAAATGAATCAAAACACCCGTCACCACTACCCCCAACGCCAACCCTGCATCCGCAGCCATGTGCAAAAAAGCTCCACGGATGTTTAAGTCACCCTTACGGCCGCCCATAAATAAAAAAGCAGAAAATCCATTCACCAAAATTCCAATGGCCGCGACCCAAATCATTGCCCCAGTAAACACGGGCTCTGGATGAATCAGTTTCTTTACGGCCTCTAATAAAATCACCCCCACCGAAATCAACAGCAGCACCGCATTTGCGAGCGACGCCAAGATCGACGATCGCTTATACCCATAGGTAAACTTAGCCGACGGTTTTTTCTCGGCTAGCTTCATCGCACCCCACGCTAATATCAGGCCGACCCCATCACTAAAATTATGACCCGCATCCGCAATCAACGAAAGCGAATGAGCAAACAACCCGTAAACCAACTCTAAAACCACGTACCCCAAATTTAAAAAAATACCGACCGCAAACGCCGCCGAATACCGATGCGCGGCCGAAAAGTGATGATGCGAATGACCATGTCCATGATTTCCGTGACCATGTGAATGATCGTGGTCATGATCGTGGTCATGATCGTGGTCACCACTATTCGACGGAACTTTCAACGACGAATCTTGTTTATTTTGTCCACACACGGGGCCTGCCTCCATCGATCCGATTTAGAATTGTTTCTCATTTTAGGAATCCTCTAAAAAGTGTATCCTTTTTAGAATGAGTCTACAACTGGACCCAAAACTCTTTCTCTCGGTTTATGGGCTAATTTTTCTTGCTGAACTGCCGGATAAAACGGCTGTCGCCATTCTGTTGATGTCAAGCCAAGGCGCACCACTTGCACTCTTTCTGGGTGTCGCGCTAGCATTTTTAATTCAAACCATTGTTTCCGTCGCATTTGGAAGCGCTTTTGCGTATTTTCCTGCAACTTGGATTCACTGGGCCACCGGAGTTTTGTTTTTATTTTTTTCTTGGAGTACATGGCGAAAACGAAACGAAGCCCCTCAGACAGCCGAGACCACAGCGGTCCAGCCTTTCGTAAAACAGTTTTTTTTGACGGCCTGGCGTGCATTTTTAATTATTTTTATTGCGGAATGGGGTGATCTTACTCAATTAGCTACTGCATCTTTAGTAGCAAAAGAACCCTCAAAAACAGCGACTATTTTTACTGCGGCGCTTTTGGCCCTTTGGACGACTTCAGCCATAGCCATTGTTTTGGGCCAGATTTTACTAAGGAAGCTAAAGCCGCGTTTACTGCGGATTGCTGGATCTGTTGTTTTTGCGATTATGGGATGCTATTTTCTATTAACCGCTCCAAAGCTTTAAAACTGGCCCCTCTGCCTGCTTAAATTTAAGTGAGCAAATGATTATGATGATGCACATAAAGCCAAATATGTCGCTCAAGCTCCCCTCGCTTCTTTGTCGTACACCACGTCCGCCTAAACAGCCGATTAAGGTGCGCCCTTAACATTGCCGCCGTATGATTAAGCGCAAACAACGGATCAAAGCCCCCTTTCTTTAGCTCCCCCTGACCAGCAACACAGGCTCTCCGGCCCTTGTACATTTTATGAGTTGCTTCTTTAAAGTCTTTTTTTACGAATCTCGAATAGTGAGGGTTCTCATCCGAAACAAACAAAGCACTAGGAGCAACGACCGACTTAAGATCACTCATTAGCGCCCTCCATCCTTTGCCGCGCTCGTCCTTTCGTGGACCATATTTTTTCTTTGCAATATGGGTGAGGCGACCTTTAGCTGGCATCTGAGAAACCTTAAAACTCAATATCTTTCGGGTACTTGGGTCAACCGCAAGAGCAATGCTTAGGGGTTTACACTTGCTGTGTTCGCTCGTCTCCATGTCGTCGAATTGGACTTCTAAAAGTGGGTTTTCGTGCATTGTCTTGAGCCACCGCTCATG
>CAIMNF010000312.1 GCA_903842755.1 Oligoflexia bacterium | reverse complement strand
GAGAAAATCATCTGGTTTTTGCCGCACTTGCTGCAGTCACCTTTTTCGTTTTTATCGGGCTTTGGTTGCATAGGTAACGTGAGCACGATTTGCTCGTTCAATATTTCTTTGAGGTCGACCACGGGTTCCGATACCAGAGTCACTTCAAAGTCTGCAGCATTGAGGTTCATGGCCGGGGTATCGTCGTCCTCTAAGTCGTCATCCTCATCCCAAACGTTGTCGCTTAAGCCTTTGTCGTAATTTCCTTTTCGGGAACTTTCTCGGGGGGTATCGGCATAGACATCCGACTGCGTGAGGAGCACATGAAAAGAATGTGAAATAGGGAACTGGAACGCATCTGCGCAGAGGCTACAGAGCAAATAAAGTTGCGTTTTTACTTTCCCTGAAACATGAATGAGATCGTCTACTTTTCGGAGGGTGAATTCCACTTGAGTGGGGCGTGAACGAGGCTTCCAGTTCGGGGGCCTTTTAATTCGGTCCATTCGCTCATCCAATGCACCAACGACCTCCATGATCCATGGGGTATCCTCATTGAATGAGTAGTTAAGCTCGGCATCTTTGATTTCATGAAAGTAGACTTTCATTCATTCAGTTTTCTTTATAAACGGGGTATCCCGCAAGAGTTATTTGACGTTTCTCCTGAATTCGAACTACAATGAGTTAATTATGCGAATAGTCACGGATTTTGACGGTGTATTTACGGATCCAACGTCAGAGGGAGAGTGGTGTTTTGATGCCTTTCGGGATTCTATTGTTCAATTGCGGCTGAAGAACTTGGAGACCCTGGGTCAAGTAAATTCATGGTTAAGTGAAGTAAAAGTGCGGCAAGCGGGGCAACCGTATCAGTTTGGTTGGCGCAGTGAGGGCCGGATCTCGGCGTTTACCTTTGAAGATCCGTTTGTAAGAAATATTGGGTTGGCAGACTTTTTGGATGCATTGGTGGCTTCGGGCGATGAAAAAGCTAAATTAATTCTTGGACATTTGGTTAAGAAATCAAAATTGAATAGCTTTGCGGCACTCTCCGAAAAAGTATTTCATGAACTCAAATTAAAAAAAACGCCGGATAAAGAAGCCTTGGCTTGGGTAAAAGAAGCTCTTAAAAATGGGCATGAAGTGATCATTGTTTCAAATTCAGCGACCGAAAAAATCGAAGACTTTTTAACGCAAAACGAATTTGATTTGCAGAATCGTCCTCAAGTTCGCGGGGGAGCTAAAAAATTTAGCTTGGGCTCTCAAAGTCACTATAAAGTGGCTTTAGGGCAAGCAAGCGGTTTTGGCCTGATCGAAGTAGATGCGAATAGGCCAAATTATGAACAAATCCTTTTGGAGCTTAAGCCCGACGTTGTGATGGGCGATGTGTTTAGTTTAGACTTAGCTTTGCCTGTTCGTTTAAAGCGGGAAGGGAAGTTGTCGTTAAACGGAGGTCTCTATTATCGCGTAAGAGATTATACGCCGTATAGCATGCTTAGTTTTTTCTCCGCCCAAAAAGTTTATGTACCTGAAGTGACCTGCTTGAGAGATTGGTCGCGCCTTAAGCTTGCGTAGCTTAATTTTCAGGAATACTTAAATCAAAGGGAATGGCGACGGACAAGCCGATAATCCAAGCGAACGCAGTGACCCCGGACGGATTTTGAAAGATTCGATTTGAAAAAAAACGAATGGTCAGTGGCCGATCGTATATACTGGGCAATATGGCGTTAAAATCGAG
>CAIMNF010000311.1 GCA_903842755.1 Oligoflexia bacterium | reverse complement strand
GACTTCTTTAGAAGAACGCCAATATCATTCGAGGTGAATTATGAAAAATGAATATGATTTTTCGAAAGCAAAGAAGCCCACTAAAGCAAAAGAAGTGAAAGTAATCAAAACTTTCAGACTTGATCCTGAGATTCTTCAATGGCTTGAAGAAGAGGGTGAGAAAAATGGAATGGGCTATCAGACATTCCTGAATTGGCACCTTCACAAGGCGATGCAAGATCATCGCTCGCTTGAAGAGCGGGTTAAGAAATTAGAAGCTGTAGTTTTGAAGAAACGCGCGTAGAATCTGAAGCCTAAAATCGTAAACTTAAATGGCTACAGCTTGTGAAGAAAAGAAAGCTGATCACAAGGATTAAAGGCGTCTATTTTGTTGTTCTTTTTTCAGCAATTTTGAGCGATCGCGCATTGCTTTGAAAATAAGATCGATTATTTTTTTGGGAAATTAGATGGACCGCCATCCGATTCGTATTTGTGTTCCGGACTTACTCCCAGTGTTTGGCATAGATCTTCTTGCGGAATTCGGTACAAGATTTTGTTAGACCACTCGCGGTCGAAACGTTTTACTGAGAGTACTTTTATATCTTCAAAATCTAGAATCTCAGCGTCAGCGACGTTAAGGCCGACTTCAATTCCGTTCATGTAGAGGCTGAGATACTCTGTTCTCTTGATTTTTTGTAATAAGGTGCCTCACCCCTAAAGAAACTCTCGAAATGGGAGTCGTAATAAAGTTTAGAATAAGCAGAAATCCATTTTCTTAAATTGGTTTCATTTGTTGTTCTTTGTCTTATAAATAGTGGATCGTCCGCCCCCAACGCGTTCTAAGGTGCCGACTTCAACGAGTCGGTTGAGATCTGCAACAGCCTGAGTTCTTGCGAGCCCCATCAAGTCTGCGTACTCAGAGGCGCGGAGTTTGAGGTGTCTTCGAAAGAGTGATTCAGCTTTTTTCAATCGATCATCAAAAGTCGGGGGATGAGTTGAAGTGGATGCTGGTTTTACTCCAAAAACGCGAGCGAGGGCCTCTTCATAGGTTGCAAGTAAACACCTTAACCAATACGTGACCCAAGTGCGAATGTCTTGCCGATAGGGAATATCGTAATAGTTGTGTGCTTGAAGTGACCGAAGTGCGAGGTAGTAAGCGGCTCGATCTTTTTCATGCTGCTTTTCCAGAGCAGCGAATCGCTCAACATCGTAACCACCGGAGAGCAGAATTCCATTCGTGAGGAGCCGTGCGATACGGCCATTGCCATCCATGAATGGATGAATGGTCACTAACTGAAAATGAAATTGAGCTGCCATCAACAGGGGGCTTGTGCTGAGTGTGCGCTGTTGTCGCAACCAGGTGAGCAGGCCTTTCATGAGAGCAGGAACGTCTTTTGAGTCTGCCGCCATGTAAACGACAGCGCCAGTTTTTGAGTCTTGAATTACACACTGAGCATCGCGGTAGTGGCCACGAAGTTTTCCTTTCACGATTCCGTTCAGTAGTTCTTTATGATGCGAGAGTACCCATTCATCATTGAAGGGCTTATTTTTCGTTACCCATTCCCGCGCAATTTTTCGTGCGCGGGAATAATTTAAAACTTCGCGAAGATCGTGATTCAGCGACTTTGGTTCTTTCGATTTTAATGCGTGGGTTACTTGATCTCGTGAGAGGTGATTGCCTTCGATTTTTGTCGAGAAATGGACCGCATCGATCGTGGCGATGGTTTCAATCTCTTGTTGGTCTTGAAGAGAGTGCGGATGCGCAGAAAGTTCCCCTTGTTTGCGGGAGATAGCTTCTAAAAGCTGAAGAACTTCGGAGTCTATACTAATTGGGGAAGGAATGAACTCGATTGCCATATCACGAGTTTATCAGTCTTTTAGTAATCTTTCGCTATTCTTTCACTATTCATTCGAATTGGAGGTGACGGTGTGAATCGAACACACAAACAATGGTTTTGCAAACCATGCCATTAGCCATTCTGGTACGTCACCTCATTGATTCGGATAAAAACTCCGTCCAAAGTATCAAACTCGGAAGAGCTTTGTCAAATTAACGCCGGGGGAGGACCGCCAAAATTATTCCATCTTCCGCATGCCTGAAAGCCTTGTCACAATGAGTCTAGAGGGACGGGACACTCTTGGACAAAAACATGAGTCAATTCAAGCAGGCAGCAGTCCGGTGCGTGGTCTGGCTGATTACATATAATTTGTTGAATGCTACGGGTGCCTATGGCGTGACCCAAAGTCCAGGGCAGGTTCCCAGTGGAGTTAAGCTTGATCGACAAGTTGTTAGGGCAAAATTGTCGGGTTTAGCGAGTTCGTTAACGATCAAGGGGACCGACTTAGCGCTTTCGTTGGTAAAGGACCCGGAACTGGGTTTGGTAAAGGCCGACGAATGGCTTGTGGATTGTCGCCATGGGTTTGTCATTCAACCCGAAAACGGGCGGGCGCGAAGAATTCCTCCTACCGGAATTTTGATCGAAAGTATGTCCGGAATTCTCTCGCTAAACGAGCATCGCTTTCGTGAAAAATTGGTCATTTATCCAAAAGAGGTTTTAGCTGCCGCTGCTCAGGGCAGGAATACGACTCAAGCGTGCCTCGTGGTGAATCATCTTCAAGTCGAGAATTATTTGGAATCCGTCGTCAATGGCGAATTTAATTCGCAGTGGGCCGAAGCGGCGGTCGAGGCCCAAGTCATCGCCGCGCGCACCTATGCCGTGTATCAGATGCAGGAAATGCGTAAAAATAAGGCATCTTTATACGATGTAGAGTCTACCCAGAAAGACCAGGTGTATTTGGGGATGGATCGCGCTGACTTCAAAGGATCTCAAATTGTGGCCAAAACAAAGGGCATTATTTTAATCGATCCTCGCAGTAAAACGCCTAAGCCCATCAAAGCATTTTATCACGCGGCTTGCGGCGGGAATACGATTCTTCCGCAAGAGGTCTGGGGCAATGCTTTTGCCGGATTTTCCAAAAAAGTTCGGTGTCCGTTCTGTGTCACGGCTCCTTCCTACCATTGGGAATACCGGTTAAGTTTTAATGAAATGGAAGAAAAACTCCATTCGGCGCTGCTCAGTGATCCGCACTTGTTTTTCTATTGGCCTAAGGAGTATACCCAACATTTTAATGAATGGATTTTAATGTCGGTTAAAACCGTTGCAACGGCGCATGCGAGCGATCCCAGGGTGCAGGACTTTGTGTTTGAGTTTGCACATCAAGATCATTTTAAGCGAAGGCTAATGACCAAGATGAATGCCTACCAGGTGCGGAATTGGTTGGACGCCACTAAATTAAAAAGCACGCTTTTTACCCTAAGTCAGCAAGGACGTTCCGTCATTTTTGAAGGCAAAGGCTCTGGGCATGGCGTAGGCATGTGTCAATGGGGCGCAAAAAAAATGGGCGAAAAAGGCTATTCGCGCGAAAATATCCTGTCCTTCTATTATCCCGGTGTAAAGACCAACAGAATTTGGTAGCGTGTGGGGGATGCTCCAACCGCAATTTTTGAGACCGTTTTTAGGCGTGATTTTTTGCTCGCTTATTCTAGCGCATGCCCCGATGGGGTACGCCTTACCTGGGCTTGAGCAGTCGGGCACAAAACTGGATGGCGATCCGCAAAACCGAAGAGCCCAAAATATTCCCAATTTTACAGTTCAAACCTATGAGTCCCTCCAGGCTCCTGCGGTTTGGACTTTGCAGTTAATCCCGCCGTTAAAACACCATTTTAATCTCGAAGCGCCGATGGAAGCGTTGATCGAGGGAGTGCAAGCTCGGCAAAAGTTTTCACTGCGGAGTAAATCCAAGGGCGAAATTGTTTTTAATGTTTCTGATCCCACCATTCAAGGCACCGATCGTGTCAGGGCTTCTGTTTTTTTGTGTGACGATGCTAAAACGTATTGTGTGAAAAAAACGATTCTGGCTGCGCTAAATCAAGGGTTAAAGCGGCAGGAATTTGGCAGTCAAACGGTTGCGTCATCTTCGCCTCCAAAAAAGAAAACAGCAAATGTATCCAGGGATGCGGCCAAAAAGCTTTCTCAAAAAGACCAAGACGGTTTTTGGATCAATCAAGAAACACTCGCTATAAAACAAGCGTTAGCGACAAACAAACCGATGCTGATTGATTTTTATGGGGTGTGGTGTCCGCCTTGTAACTTGCTGAACGAGCTGGTATTTCCAAAACAAGAGTTTAAAACGG
>CAIMNF010000310.1 GCA_903842755.1 Oligoflexia bacterium | reverse complement strand
TTACCTTCGAAGAAGAACTTTGCTTTCGCCGCAGGATCCTCTGGCTCTTCTACTGCTGCTAAGGCAGGAGCCACAAACCCACTCGGATTTAACGGTGCCGAAGGAGAAAGTGCGACGTTTCCATGAACGGGGAATGACGCTGGATAGGTACTACTCGAATTCAACGAAGGTAGACTTCGATTTTGATCCCTCAGTTGCGGGTTAGGTCCTACTCGGACCAACTCTAAAACGAATTCTCCCACTCCTAACTTATCCCCTGGCTTAATAATTTGTTTTTTAGCAAGGGCCCCATTCACAAAGGTGCGATTCGTACTCCCCCCATCCGATAGATCAATTCGGTCCCCCGACACATAAACAGTGCAATGATTTCGCGAGACCTTCGAAGAGGTAAGAACAATCTGATTGTCCATCTGTCTGCCAATCGAGTTTTGACCTTCCACTAAAGTAAATGAACTTCCGCGATTAGGCCCCGCTACAATTACAAGACGGTACATAATACCTCCCCTGTTTTTAAATGGTGCGTTTGAATCGTTCCAGCAGGAAGTTCCAAGGTATCTTTTGCATGTGCGCAAAAAACGGGTAAAATTTTCCACGGCTTTGCGGAACCGTATAATTTAACAATTTCCCACGTGCTCACTTGGTCACCTTCCAGAGAAATGGGCTTTAAGAAAACAAGATCAATCGGAATACTCATCATCCACATGTGAACATCATTGCATCGTGGAAAAAGTAATCCCTCACCAGGAGCAAAACTTTTTCGTCCAATCAGCCCCCGGAGCCTAGACACGAAACTTTCCGCAACCTTTCCGTCGGTTACAATCATGGCCTGATCGGCCTTCCGTTGAATCTTAATGGACCTCACTCCGCACCTCCCGACAAATACGCTTGAAGAGCGTAAGGTCCAAGCATCACTAAAAAAATTGCGGGAAGGATCAGGACAAAGGTAGGAATCATTAACTTTTGAGCCGCTTTCGCACCAGCCTCCTCGGCTCGAACAAAGCGAAGTGTCCGAATTTGGTCTGATTGCTGGCGTAGCACTTTGCCAATGGGTGCGCCCATTTGATCCGCTGAAACAAGTACGGCCACAAAGGAATTTACCTCTTGCATGTTAATCCGAAGAGCCATCTCTTTGAGTGCAGCCGTTCGGGAAGAACCTACTTTGATTTCCTTTAACACTTGCTCCAGTTCGTCAATCAACGGACTAGACTCGGCCTTCTCTACCACTTTTCCAATCGCCCCAATGAAATCAAGCCCTGCCTCTACCGAAAGAGAAAGGAGATCCACCACAAACGGCAACGACTTAATCACTTTTTTGTGCCGCTCCTTAATGAGACCATCCACCCAAAAATCGGGGTACATAAAACCGACGACGGGTAGAACAGGAAATGCCCAAGGGGGCACATCGGCAAAATCGCCCGCCTTCAAAAAGCCGCCAATAATAGGGAACAAAAAAATGAGTAAAATCTTAAACGAAATAAATTCTTCCGCGTTAATTTCTTTGACTAGTCCTGCACTAATAATTTTTCTGCGATATTTAACGCGCCACTTTTCAAGTTTCTTTTTACCACGAACCGCGGGCAAAATATAATTTGCAAAGAAAGGGCGGGTCATTCGAATAAACTGATTTGAGCTTTTTTTCCCGTCTAACTCGCGCAAATTTTCCTGCGCGTTCATGTTCTCTTGTTCCGAGAGAATCATGTGGAAAAACATAAATACGGCGCTAAACAATAATCCATAGCCCGTATACAAAACGTATTCGCGATACTCACGTAACAAAAGCAGGACTGGGTTGTGTGCCATAGGTTCTCCCGTCATTCTCTTCGGCGGCTTTCCTTAATAACTAAAATAAGTTAGCCTAAACTTAAGTCAGCCCAAGGAGGTCACAGCATGCTGCGGATAGTGTCAATTTTTTTACGGCTTTTCGTTCTTTTAATTTCGATCAAGATTACGACAACTTTCGCCCAGGCCGAAATTCTTTGGGACAATTGGTATACGGTGACAGACCATGGTGCGCCAAATTCCTACTACAATGAAAAGGTCGAGGTCGCGGGGGATCATATCAAGATCCAAGTCAATACCTGGATCGCAGACGGGAAAACGATCCACATGGAGAACCTTGGCGCATCCGCCAAAAACACGCCCCTCCTCGAGCCACTGCTCTATAACTTTCGAACAAAGGAAAATGGAATCGATAAATCAATCGACGGAACCATCATCAATGGGGGCAAAGTGTTTTCGATTAAAGTCACACACGGGACAAAAGTAGAAGTCCCCTTGCGAGCGGAAATGCTCCCTAAGCTGATCTTAGCTTCGTTTTTTCCGGTTTGGGTTCATAAAAATTACAAAAGGATTTCGGGAGTGCAACCGATTGAGTTTACTGCTATCCTCGAAGATCAAGTGGAAAAACAGGTGCCCATCGTAAAGGGCACCGCCTACGAAATGAATGCAGATGATTTTTCTAAAAAAACAAATACGAGGAAACTCAGGATCGAATTTGGTAAGGTAGTTTGGTTTTGGTATGTCACCAAAAAAGGGGATGCCATACGGATCGATCTTCCCCGCCTGGATAAACAAATTAATCAAGTCAGTAAGGAAAAAGCATTAAAGTTCCTATGAAAGTTTTTTTGATCCGCCTGTTTTTATCCCTTAGTTTGATTTGGATTTTAGTGCGCGGAGCATTTTACCTTATTCCAGGAAGTCCGGCTCTTTACTTAGCGCATGAAAGCCTGATTCCCCTAAGCGAACTGCAAATGGAGTCCGCCCTTGGGCTTAACCAAACTTTTTTACAGAGAATTTTTTCCCTCCCAAAACTGCATTCGCTGACCCACTCCGTGAATCTGTCGGAAATGGTGCTTCTCGCGGCAAAAAACACTTTTTTTCTTGGATCAGTATCCTTCGGTATCGCCCTATTTTTAAC
>CAIMNF010000309.1 GCA_903842755.1 Oligoflexia bacterium | reverse complement strand
CGATTTGCGGATATCGACGTATTTGATATCGAACTGAATGCTCCAAATCCGGACGATGTGATTCGTGCGTGCGAAATGCTCGAGCCAACATTTGGAGGCATCAATTTAGAGGATATTAAAGCACCGGAATGTTTTTATATTGAGGAAGAGCTAAAAAAGAAACTCAAAATTCCAGTGTTTCATGACGACCAACATGGTACCGCCGTGATTAGTGGGGCCGCCTTTTTAAATGCGTTGGAGTTTGTGAACAAAAAAATTGAAGACATGAAAGTGGTCTTTTGTGGTGGGGGTGCGGCGGCCATCGCGTGCGCGAACCTTTATTTGTATCTTGGGGTTAAGCGCGAAAATTTGACCATGTGCGATTCAAAAGGGGTCATCTACAAAGGTCGCACAGACGGCATGAATCCTTATAAAGAACGGTTTGCGATTGATACCCCGAAGCGCACTATTGCTGAGGCGCTTCACGGAGCAGATGCCTTTGTCGGTGTTTCGGTTAAAGGAATTGTGACTCCCGCAATGGTGGCCAGTATGGCTCGCGATCCCATTGTTTTTGCAATGGCGAACCCGGACCCGGAAATTACGCCAGAAGAAATTTTAAAAGTGCGACAGGACGCAATTATCGCTACCGGTCGGTCGGATTATCCAAATCAAGTGAATAATGTGTTGGGCTTTCCATTTATTTTTCGTGGCGCCTTAGACACGATGTCCACTGCAATTAACGAAGAGATGAAAATGGCTGCCGTCCGAGCACTGGCGCAACTTGCAAAAGAGGACGTTCCGGAATATGTTTCGCGCGCCTACGAGGGAAAGCAGTTTAAATATGGACGTGATTATTTAATTCCTAAGCCGTTTGATCGTCGTGCGCTACTTTATATTGCACCTGCAGTAGCGGAAGCCGCAATGAAAACGGGCGTAGCACGCAAGCAGATTGACCTAAAGCAGTATCGCGAAAAGTTAGAGTCCTTTTTAGGCTTTTCGTTTATGGCGATGCGGCTAGTAAAAAGACAGGTCATGAAAGCCGAGCAAGATTTAGGGCGAAAAATCCGGTTAGTGTTTCCAGAAGGCAGTCATCAAAAAGTTTTGCATGCAGCAAAAATTATTCGGGACGATCAAATTGCGGAGCCAGTCTTGTTGGGTGACCCCGAGAAAATTCAAGCGGAAATTGAGCGGTTGGGACTGCGGGATGCGCTAGCCGGAGTAGAAATGATCCGCCCCCTTTCTAGCCCACGAGTGGATGAATTTGCAAAAGTTTTTTATGAAAAACGCATGCGTAAAGGCGTTACGCCGCAAAATGCACAAATGCTCATGAAGCAACCGAATCATTTTGCCTCGATGATGGTCGAATTAGGCTTGGCGGATGGGCTAATTGCTGGCGTTGCTCAAAGTTATCCCGACGCTTTAAGGCCTGCGCTCCAAATTATTGGAGTAAAGCCGGGGCGAACCTTGGCCGGGATTTACATGATTATTACGAAACGGAAGACGTTTTGGTTCGCGGATACGACCATCAACGTCGAGCCGAACGCGCAACAACTTGCGAATATCGCTGTGGCCACAGCGGCACTTGCAAAAAAATCAACCGGCGAAGAGCCCAAGATTGCAATGATTTCGTTTTCTAATTTTGGTTCAAATGATCATCCTGCAACACAGCCTTCGCGAGAAGCCGTGCAGATTTTAAGGAAGAACTTCCCGCACTTAATTGTCGATGGGGAAATGCAAGCGGATACGGCCTTGAGACCAGAAATTTCGGCCGAGCACTTTCCGTTTAATCAAGTGCCAGGGGATGCGAACGTTTTGATTTTTCCAAACCTCCATGCGGCAAATAGCGCGTTTAAACTGATTTGGCGTATGGGTGGGGTCGAAGTGATTGGGCCTATCCTATTAGGAATGAACAAACCGGTTTGCGTATTGCAACGCGGTTCCGACGTAGGGGATATTGTGAACATGGCGTCCATTACTGCATTTGAAGCTTTTCCAACAGATCGATTAGTCAGAAAGGTAAATGAATAAATGAATAAGCAAGTCATCTTAACGGCTCACGCTCCCGCTCCGATTGGTCCGTATTCGCAAGCCATCAAAAGTGGGGATTTAGTATTTTGTTCGGGGCAAATTCCATTAGATCCAGTATCAGGAGCGGTGGTTGGCGAAGGAAATGTAGAAGAGCAGGCCAGACAAGTCATGAAAAATGTTGCCGCTGTTTTAGCGGAAGCGGGACTGAATTTTTCACACGTCATTAAATCGACCATTTTCTTAAAAAACATGGGCGATTTCCCGAAAGTGAACGGAATTTACGGAGAATTTTTTAAAGAACCTTATCCGGCACGCTCGACCATTGAAGTAGCCCGACTCCCAAAAGATGTGCTCGTTGAAGTTGAAGTAATTGCCCGGGGGAACTAAGTTTGCGATTTAAGTCGGGACGCCTGCTTGCAATCGTAGCCGCCTTTGTTGTGACGGTGGGATTGACCATTGGTCTTTTTTTGTGGATTGCAGCCGGTGAAATTTATGATTACGAAGACTCGTTTGCAATCGAAACAGACTCAAACGCGGTTGATGTTGTGCTGTGCCTTGCCGGTGGCAAAGGGAGAATCGCTGCGGCGGTAGATCTTTGGCATAGAATTAAGCTCATCCGTGAATCGCAACTTTTGACAAGCCCGGTTTTATTTTTATCGGGTGTGGGGCCTAAGGCAAACTTGGAAACGTTAGCCGAGCAAGGGGTCCCTAAAGAACTTTGGAAAACCATTAAGCCCGATGAAATTGTTTTTGAAAACGTGAGCGAAAATACGTTTGGGAATGCGCAGATTTTTGCGTCTTTTGCCAGGCAAAAAAAGTGGAAAAATGTGGTGTTAGTGACCGCGGGCTACCACATGAAGCGTGCACTTTCTATTTTTAAAAAAACGGTAGACCCTGGCACTAAAGTCAGGACCGTAACGGTCGATGCCGCCCATTTTGATCGAAATCAATGGCGGCAAGATTTTTACTCGGTACGGGTTACGTTTATGGAGTATTTGAAGTGGATTTTTTACCGGTATAATTACTGAATTTACATCAAGCTAAAGGAGTGGCTCTTATTTTGCAACCATCGTTTTCAATGCGTCCGTAATCTTAACACCACAAATTTTCCCTTGATAAACCTCTTTTTTAAAGTTCTCTGTGATGAGGTCATAATTATTGACGATGCCGCACGCTTTGAATTGTTCCATGTTTGTAGCAAGCGGGTCGCCTTGCTGGCCTCCGTCCGTTTCAAACGGGATTCCGATGGTATTGTTTTTACCTTTGCAGCCATTCAGAAAACCGCATAGTTTTTTATAGCTGTCATTGAGTTGTTTGTGGTCGGCTCCTTCAACCGCAAATTGATAATTGAGCAAACAGTCTCTCAGTGCCGAATATAAATACTTGTCGTACATTGTACCGACATCGCTTAAGTTTTCTGTTCCATCTGAGTTTTTTACCGTGGGCCGTTTTAAGCTTCTTTCGATTCCATCTTTGTAGAAATTGTTAAGCTTGGAATCAAGTTCCCCCATAACATATTTTGTTTTAATGATGGAACCATCATTCAAAAAGCCACGGTAAAAATTATCCAGGTCGCCCAATAACGAGGTTGTTTTATCTGGATTAGAGGGTACGTCTGGTGTAACAGAATTCATCGCGCCTTGGATAAATTTTGTTTTAAGCGAACTCAGTAAAGCCGTGTCTAATCCATTGGGTTCCGAACCGTCAGTAATTTTTCCGCTTTTTTCGTCTATTTCATAATCGAGGTAACCACTGACTGCGGTATTAAACTGCGTGCTTTGGATAATCGAAAGGGCATCTTTCCCGCCTTCAAAAGGATCATTGTCGTTTTTTTTGCCCGCAGAATGTTCTCGATAAGAAAGTTTAAATCGATCGAGATTTGATTTAAGTAATTCCATCTGTTTTTCGGCAGAAGTATGAGAGGGATCAATGGTGATTCCCGGTGTATCAATCCCTTTGTTATATTGATCGAGTGCGGTTTGGTACGCTTGATCATAAACGGTAAATAGTCCGTCATTCGCGCCGCCATTTTCTTTTTTCATAAATAAAAAGTCATATTTTGACACTTTTTTTCCGTTGGTTAACGTAATGGTCGGGTCAAACATTTCGTGGTATAAGGCTTCCGCACCATGGTTGGATAGGGATGTTCCTTCTTTATTGAAGTTTTCGTTCCCTGTTGAATTAGCCGTATCTGGAGCAATTTTAGCTAGTGTGTTTTGGAGGTCGAGGATGGAAGAAAGGTTTTGCTCGGGCAAGAGCTTTGTTTCCGTTGGACATTTCGGGTTTAGGCGAGAGCGATTTAAATATTCGCAATTGAGTTGATTCGCAGTAAAAAGGTTACAAGAAAAGGATTGTTGAAGATCCTCTGCATTTTGAGCACCGATCGAGGCGAGCAGCGCATTTAGGTCCTTGATCGTTTTTGCGTTTGAACCAATCGTATTGATGATCGTGGAAACCGTGGGGGCAATCATGGTTGCTCCTACTGCACCCCAAGGACCAGCAAGGGAGCCTGCAACACCCAAGGCCGTTTGGATTGCCGAGTTTACCGCACCTTTGATTGCTTTACACTTATTACCGTCACCCGTACTAATTAAGGTGGTCAATGAGCTAGTGATCGAAGTGAGGTTGTCCATTCCATTCTCAAACGCAGCTTGCTTGTTTTGAATATTGGTTTGGTGTTGCTGGTAAGATTCGACCACAGAATTAATTTGACCTCCAGTCCCTCCGCCATTGCAAGAGTTCCAAGCCGTGTCAATTGGCGACGCGTTATTCGAAGCTGAGGTTGGACTAAAGCTCAATGTGCTATACACGCATTGGATCGCGTTATTTTCGCCGGTAGCGACGGCTATCGTACTGCTTGCATTCGAGCCTAAACAATTGCTCACCGCGGTCTCCACGCTTGAACCCAGTGCGCCGGATAGTCCCGTAGATGCAGGGGTAAATGGCGTCGTCGAGGAATTGGGTGCGGAACTGGTCAGCGTTGCATTTGCTGCGGCTGCCGCGACCGCGCTGGAGTAGTTCTCGTCAATTCGGTTTTGAATATAAGTGGAGATAAAAGTGTAAAATTGAGATTTATTTGAGGGGCAAAGATACGGGGTGGAGCCGACGGTTAAATTAGCCATCGTTCTCCCTGCGGGAAATTCGTTTTGCTTAAGGGTGTTAATCGCGCTGCTTAATTGCGTAATTGACTTAGAAATGGTGGTGGTGTCTAAGGTACAGTCCTTATCTTTTTCCTTAAGGCTAGCTTGCAGTGATGTAATTTCATCGGAGACCGACTTTAAAAATGCTTTTGATTCATCATCCTTTGATAGGTAAGGGCAGGCCTTACCGTAAACACGAGTCGTTGGAGTGGGTGTATCTTTCGTGGTTGTCTTGGTTTTTTCTGCTGGAGTTTCTTTAGTTTTTGAATCGGAATTGTCGTCTTTCGATTCATTGTCTTGTTCATTCGTGCTGGACGGAGATTTTTCAAATGACTTTGGTTTAGAGACCTGCGCGGATGCATCGAAGTGAATTACTAAAGACAGAATTAAAATTACACTAAGCTTCATTTTAACTCCTTTTTAAATTGTGCGAAGTCGCCTTCGATTTCAGATTTCCGTTCGTCGCTTCCCACAGTCACCAGGCTCACTAACTTTAGCGATTGATAGTCTTCATAAATCCATTGAAAAAGAGTAGCGCCACTTTTTTCTGGGATCTCTACAATACAGTCCGTTTTAGTGCTTTTGATCGCTTTCGCTTTACGTGTTTTTAACAACCGACTACATGATACTTCGGCTGACTCGACTAAATCTTGGGATCGAACAACAAAGGTAAGGCGCTTCTTTTCCACCCGTGGAAATTTGATCAGCACGCCATCATTTTGGAGAATTGGCAATAGGGAGTTCCCTTTAAAAAGGCCCGGAGCATAGTAACTCCATTTATTTTGGTCTAAATTTATTTTTTTCTGGTTAATCCAAATCGGTTGCAGTGCGAGAGGATTGGCAAGACTTTGGCGATAGAGTGCCCCGGTGAATGGAATGGAGATTAAAAGGCCAATAGTGAAAAGATTCCGCGCTATCATGACCGTCTTATCGGTGACATTCCGAAGTTTCTTTAATAATTACGGCTTCGCGAGCACAATCTCTCTTTTATGAACTTCTTCCACCATTGCTTGAGCTGCAAGCGCGCGGTGCGAATGCTTTAGCTTAAACTCTGAACCAAGCTCTGCCAATGTTTGCGTTTGCCCGTGGGGGATAAAAACCGAGTCGTAGCCAAAGCCATCTTTGCCTTTCATTTCGGTCGCAATGGTGCCTTCAAGGGACCCTACCGTGTGGATCAAAACACCTTCCATGACCAAAGCAAGGTGGCATACAAAACGCGCCGTGCGCTTGTTGACGGGAACGGACTTTAATTCGTCCAAAAGTTTAAGGTTATTGGCTTGGTCCTGTGTTTGTCCGGCTTTAGGGATGGCGTAGCGGTGTGATTTTACGCCGGGGCGGCCCTCCAGTGCATCGACTTCTAAGCCCGAATCGTCCGCAAGGGATGGGTAATGGCAGCCGTGATTACAGGTTCGGGCTTTGGCAATCGCGTTATCATAATAATGGTCTGAGGTTTCCACCAACCCAAGCTTGTCCGCATTTCGGAGATATTCTTGCGCCGGGGCGAGATTAAAATTGGCGTATGGTTTAAAAAGGGCTGTGAATTCTTCAAATTTATGGCGGTTCGTCGTTGCGACGACCAATAGGCTTGCTTTTCTCATGCCCTTACTTTACTCGAAATTCAGAATGTACGCTAGTCCGTAAATTTTTGCTAGCGTAGCTGAATCCAGTGTTAAAACCTGTCCGTAATGAACCCATGTATCGAATAACGTATAGGCTGCATTGTACGTGTTTGAGTCACAGGTTGAATTATTTTGGTAACACGAGGCTAGGGCTTGGAGGTCTGTCTGGCAATCTCCTTGAATCGTTCGAATTACGGTCAGCGATAAACTGAGTCTTCCGTTAGTGGTTTGACTGTTTCCGTTTGCGTCTACATAAGATTCGGTCGTTTGCGGATGGATCGTACCCGATTGGGTGATTTGCAGTGACGTTAAACAGCTTGTGTTTTGCCAAAGCGGCGTTACAGTTCCGACCGCAGAGTCTTGAATGGTCGTCGAATCCGTTAAGGTCGTTGTGAGCGAATATTGATTCGCCAAATTGAAAAAATAGGGTGACAAAGTTTTGTCCGTAGGGACGACGAGTGCCACTGGGTTCGAAAACGTTGCGCTAACAGAGGGAGGAATTCCCACAAGTGGTGTATTGGAATTGACGCTCAGTTGGTGCGTTCCATCCGTGTTTAGTGTAGTGTAAATGACGACGGTTGCAAAGCTCAGCGGAGCCGTGCCGTATTCGTAAACCGTGTTAGGCGCAGGGGGAGTAGGGGACGAGTAATTTCCAAAGCGGCAGCCGCTTGAAAAAAAAATGACCATCCCTAGGGTGCCTGCCCATAAAGTACCGAAGCTTTTTGAAGAACCTGCAGCCATGCCAATGCCCCTTTCCTAGAATGGGATCGGGTTTTGGAGGGACTTCCTTAATGGGAAATTTTTGCCGAGCGAGTGGAAGTGGGGGGCTTTCCCTTAGAAGCTTGCTGGTTCTTTTTTCGGGTAAGTTCGAACTGAATTTTACCGGAAACGTACCCAATCATAAAAAACAAAAAGTGATTTAAATTTAAGACAAAGCTTGTAAATCGCGGCATGGCGAACACGTATCCAAAAACAAGAGCCACGGTAATCACAATGAGGACCATTTCGCGACTGCGGCGGAGCTGGGTGTTTACGATAAAACCTAGGACAGTGACCATTCCTAACGAGCAGCCCACATCCTTGAAGGTAATGAGGCGTGAATAAAGTCCGGACTCCAAGAATTGAAAAGGCTTAATGATCAGAAAGTAATTTACAAAGTCGTCAAAAAAATGGACCGCAGCTACAAAAGAAATGGCAAAGAATTGCTTCTGCGTTTTTTCAAGGCGGTACAGCAAAAAGGTATAGAGCGGGTAACAAAAAGCGAAATGCGGGAGGTCGAAAAATAAAAGATCACTGGTGAATGTTCGGTAAAACCATTCGGGCCACCAGGCTTGAGGAGAAAAAGAAAAATGCTTCAGCGCAGTCTCGGATAGTTCGCCAAAGTGATTCATCAGTCCGAAAAGTGCAAAGCCAATCCCTGCAAAGCCTGTGGTGAGGGGGAAGGCTTTAAACGTCCTTAAGAACCGGCCCCAGAGAGACTTCAACTCCGTATCCCATTTGGGTTTAAATGCGTTAAGGGTCGTAAGCAGCACGTGAATCCAGGCAAGGGTAGGCTCTGTGGATTCGGTTAATTCGACGCAGATAAATGTAGGTTCCCAATGAAAAGGTTTAAATCGTTTTCGGAACGTTTCTATGCCTTCTGCATTCAGCAGCAAGAATGTGAGGGGTCTGATCAACCGCACGACCATTAAAACAAAAGTGGGAAGGGGCCATGGTGCAGTCGAATCGTTTTCGAGGCTCAGAACCTTCCCTAAGCTGGCCCGATGGATTCCTTCTTTGCTTAAGCGTTCGAACGCCTCTAAAACTAAAACTTCGCCTAAGCCTCGAATGGCGTTTGGCTTTAAAATGAGGGATTCTAGCAGAAGTGCATCGGCTTTTCCCATTGGATTGGCGATGAGAAAGCCTTGCACTTCATTCTGGCCGGAATAAGCAACAAAGTAGCGACGCGATTCGGACCGTTCGAGTGGTTTTGAGGTATTTAAGAAACCGGGAAGAGAAAAAAAAGGCTTTCTGCTCCAAGAAAGTGCCACCGCTTCAAAGTGCGCCTTGAGTGGAGGATCTTTTTTGGGAAACCATTCTTCCACCCGCGCGCCTAGACGTACGGCTTGATTTCGAGCGGCGCGGACGCCTTTGCTAGTGTTCCCTTTAGGCGCATAATGATTCAAATCGATCCAAGGCTCATGCCCAATTTTTAGAACTTGGAATTCGCGCTCACTGACGATTTTATTTTTAAAGGATTCGTACACTCCAAAAAAAGCCGCAGTTTTTACTTGAAGAGCTGTTTTAACTTCGGCCCACGTTTCCTCAAAAAATGAAAGATCCGATGTCGGGGGGACCAGGGGCTCCAGGACAAAAAGGGTGGTTTTGCCCGTTTGAAGATAGGCGTAAATCCAACCTTCTTTCTGAGTTTGGTAGAAGCGAAGCTCGGGAATCAGGAACCACGAAAAATGACCAGAATTAGTCGCGCTGCTTAAAAAACTTTGAAATACATCCTGAGGTTTTAGGTGCGGCATGCGCCTCGGCTTCCTTTAATTCGTATAGTCTTTCTCTATAATAGTAGGAAACGTCCTCACCGGGTATCAAATAATCGCCAAGGGAAATTGTTTTGTGCTGCCGGTTCCCGTGTTAAGCGATCGGCAAATTTTGCCTAGTGCGGAGCGGGGTCTTGCGGAGGAGGTAAATAAGGCTAGCCACTGCAATCACGGCAACGACGCTCATCCATTCGGTAACCGTAACACTCGTTAATAAGTAGCTGAGCGAAAGAGTGGCAAAAATAGGTGCAAGGTAAAACCACACAGAGCGCTTTTGGATACCGCCCAGTTTAACGGCTGCGGTCGCACACAAAATGTACATCAAAATCGCTGAAAGATTAGAAAGGACCGCAAGTTTTTCAAATTGGTTCGATACGGCCAAGCCCCATGCGAGCGCCACTTGGACGATAATTGCATTTGCGGGCGTGTGATGGGACGGATGCACTCTTGCCAAAAACTTGGGCAAATAGCCGTCTTCCGCAAAGGCAAATAAGCTACGGGGCAGGCTAAGGGTGATGGCGCTCAGGTAACCGAGCGTGGAAAACACTGCACCTATTTTGATTAGGACCGCACCCCAATGGCCCAATAGTTTTTCTGCGGTATCTGCAAGCGGAAAGCCGCCGGGGGCTCCCAGTGCTGCCCCTAAAACGCTTTGGCTGACCGTTTGAACGCCTAAATAAAGAAACAACACAATAAAAAGTCCTAAAAATAAGGCCCGGGGAACTGCTTTTTCTGGGTTCTTGATTTCACCGCTTGGGATCAGTGCGCATTCAATTCCAGTAAACGCAAAAATGAGTACCATGGCCCCACGGGCAAGATCGGGCCAAGGGAGTGGGGTAGGGAGCGCAAGTTTAGTGGAATCAAGCGCAGGAATTCCGACAAACGTAAGAAGTAAAAGCGGAATAATTTTAAGCGCGCTTAAAATAATGCTTAAAATCGCTCCTTGCTTTACACCACGAATATTCAGGACTGCAAGAAGTACAAAGGTAAAGGCCAGCGTGATCATTTGGGCAAGGGGTGACGAGAGTTGGGGGATTGCTTGTCCCACAAAACTTGCGTAGGCATTTGCGACCGATGCCATGGCAAACATTGCTAAGGCCCATAAAAGAACCCCACACAAAAATCCAAAATAAGGGCCAAGAACCGGTTGAACGTAGGCATAAGGGCCGCCGGAAGCCGAAATCTTGCTCCCGACTTGGATGAATACCAGTGCCACCAGTGCCATGACCATAAAGCAGATGAGGTAAACTAAAGTGATGTAATAAATTTTGTCTTGGCCTTCTTGCAGACGACTCACATAGTCGGTTAATGTTACGTTCTGCTTCTCTGAGTCAGT
>CAIMNF010000308.1 GCA_903842755.1 Oligoflexia bacterium | reverse complement strand
TTAACAATAATTAATAAGGAAAATCGATTTAAAAGTGCTATAAAAAAGGAATGAGCGCGAATCCAATACCTACAGGCACGATCACGACAGACTCTCGCGCCGTAACTCCTGGATGTGCTTTTGTAGCCATCAAAGGGGATCAATTTGATGGGCACGACTTCATTCTTCAAGCCATTGAAAAGGGCGCGGCCGAGATCATTGCAGAGGAGGGCAGGCTTACTTCCGACCTTAAAAAAAATATTCCCCGCACGGTAGCGATCTGCGAAGTAAAGTCAACCTTGACCGAATTTAGATCACGCGCACATCAGTTCCGGTCCAAATTTCACTGCCCCGTGATTGCGGTGGTGGGAAGCGTAGGAAAAACGACCACCAAAGAACTCATCTTTAGCCTTTTAAAGGGAAAATATTTGGGGCCTAAGTCTATTTTGAAAACAGAAGGGAGCCAAAACGGTTTTTTAGGAATCCCCATTACCCTCTTTCAATGGTCTGCTCAAACAGAAGTTGCAGTCATTGAAATTGGGATTGATGACTTAGGAGCGATGGAACAGCATTTGAACTTGGTTGAGCCTACCCATGTGATCCTTACCGCTACAGGGCCTGAACATTTACATCAACTCAAAACAGTTCAGCAGGCGGCGGAAGAAGAACTTAAAGCGCTCGATTACGCGCTAAAAAAGAAATTACCAATTGCGCTAAACCTGTCCGACACTTCCGTAAGCCAATGGGCACAATCAAACCAAACGGCTCTCGCTTCCCATCAAAATAATGGCCTCCTCAAAACCTACTCGCTGCAAAGCAATTTGAGTCCGCAATTTTTAGGGACCCTCCAACCGAACGGAAATAAAATCACCATCTCTCACGACGGAAAATCGATTGATCTCGCGCTTCCATTGCCTGGCGAGCACCATGCACACAATTTACTTGCCGCCGTTACGATGACTCAATTTTTTAACTTGTCGGCGGATCAACTTCGGGAAGGACTTGCGACTTTTAAAACTGCATATGGCCGAACCGAACTACATACACTTGCAAGCGGCACCGAGGTCATTGGAGATTATTATAACTCTAATCCGACGTCTGTAACGGCAGCACTCAAACTGTTGCGCCAAAAAAAGAATCCAAAGGGAAAAGCTTACGCGGTTTTAGGAGACATGCTTGAACTTGGCGACGAGGAGGAGCGCTTTCACCGCGAAATTGCAGTAGAACTCTTGGACCAAAAAGTGGATGGCGTTTGGCTTATCGGAAAACGAATGCGGTGGCTTCAAAACGAGCTAGAAAAATCCCCGAAACCCGATGCGCTGCGCTTTCATTATTTTGAATCCCACGAAGAGCTAAGCCAAAGCCTTAAAAGTCAAATTACCGCCGAAGACACCCTTTTAATTAAAGGTTCACGGGGCATGAAAATGGAAACTATTTTAAAAGCGATTTCATGATCACCGAACTTTTATCTCCCACCCCCCTTCACCTTCAAAAAATATCCGGACTTCTCCAGAAAAGCGAAGTGGTCGCGCTACCAACAGAAACGGTATACGGCCTTGCTGGAAATGCAACAGACACCGAAGCCATCCGTAAAATTTTTGAAGCAAAAGGGCGCCCCACCTTTGATCCACTCATCGTACATGTCTCTTCATCTATTTTATCCAATGCAAAGTCCCCACTTTCGGCACTCGTAGATTTGAAGATCATTTCTAAAAAAGTTTTAGAATGGCCCGAGCAAGTGCTCCTGGAAAAAGCCATGCGCCATTTTTGGCCGGGACCTTTGACTTTTGTTTTACCTAAGGGAACGGCAATTCCCGGTTTGGTCACCAGCAACCAGGACACGGTTGCCATTCGAGTCCCGGCGCATCCCTTGTTTCAAAGCGTTTTGTCGTTCGTTGATTTTCCGCTCGCGGCCCCGAGCGCGAACCGATTCGGTAAAATTTCGCCCACAAAAGCTGCCCATGTTCTGGATGAACTTTCAGGAAAAATTCCCGCGATCTTAGACGGAGGCGCTTGTTCAATAGGACTTGAATCCACGATCCTAAAAGTTGAACCGGTCGCCGAGTCCCTCGCCCTGACTTTGCTTCGCCCAGGTAAAGTGGGAATTTCCGATCTTGAACAAGTATTTCATCGGAAAATTCAGGTGCAGAATTCCGCAGAAAAGCAAATTGTGCCTGGTCTATTGGACTCGCATTACGCTCCCCACAAACCCCTTTTTTTAATTCCTTACCCGTGGCAGCAGTCCGAGGCGGAAGCTTACCTTCGTTCCAATGAGCCACTCTCTTCACTCTTACAGGGCAAAAACTTGGGAATCCTTGGGGCAACCCAACTCATTCTCCCCATCGGAATTCCTGACCTAAAGATCACTCACCGTCAGGTACTGTCCGTTTCGGGGAGCCTAGCCGAAATTGCAAAATCGTTATTTAATCAAATGAGAATTTTTGATGCCCACGCCGATGTCGACATCCTTTTAATCGACTTACCGCCAAAGCCCAATCCCCCCGAAGAACTTGGCTTATGGAGCGCGATCGCCGATCGACTTCGAAGGGCAAGTACGAACAAGCCGGACATTCCGTAGCGGTGGAACTCCAACACCAACTTGTATTTTTCAGCGACCCGTACCGCGCCGAACTTTTGGAAGAGCTCAGGCAAGCGGGTGCTGTCATCCTTCGAGAAACCCACCATTACCTTTGGATAAAAAGCACGTTAAGGGAATTCGCTTGGGCCCAGGGAATCTGGAATGGTGTCGAGCAAATTGAAATGAACTCGATTACGGACGCTCAAAAAAAAATGAAGGCAATTTCTCCGACGTGGCGCTATTACGGCGACTTAAATTATCGACGGGGCGAGCTCATCGCTGAAAATCTGGACCTTTATCTTGAAACGGAGGCCTATCATTTTACTCGTGGAGTGGTCAAAAAACCTCCGCCCGCGTTTACCCTGATCGAACCAAATTTAATTTTATATTCGCGCTCCCTTAGTCGTCCGTCATTGAATGGAACCTTGCCCTTCAAAGAAAATAAAACCACTCCCCCAAGCCGCGCCTATCTAAAACTTTGGGAAGCCCTTACTTTATTAGGGGATTGGCCAAATAAAACGCAAGCGGTGGTGGACCTTGGATCATCACCTGGTTCGTGGACTTGGGCACTAGCAAAATTAGGCGCTTCGGTCCTTAGTATTGATCGTGCTCCACTTGCGCCATCGCTTTCAGAATTTAAAAACATAGAATTCAAAATAGGAGATGCGTTTTCGTTAAAACCGGAACCGAAGGATTGGGTTTTTAGCGACGTCATTTGTTTTCCAGAAAAGCTTTACTCTGCGATGAGCGCCTGGATCGCATCAGGGTATTGCAATAAATTTGTGTGTTCCATCAAGTTTGCGGGTGCGCCCGATTGGGAAACGCTGAACCGTTTTAAAGCGCTGCCTCATAGCAGAGTCCTTCACCTGACCCATAATAAAAACGAAGTCACTTGGATTTGTCATCCCAAAATTCGTAACTCCTTCACATCATGAAACTTTTCAAGCATTAGAACTAAAGAGCCATTTTCATTTCGTTTGATGACGTCCACAAAGTCATGGTTCATCAAAATGTCCTGCGAAACGTAAGAAAACTTTGAGTAAACGGTTTGCGAAAGTGTCGTATCGGTTCCGTTAAACGTAACGATGAGTTCCGCCCCGCGTGCCTTTAAGTCTTCTAACGAGAGCCCATACAACGGACTTTTTTCATTAATATGATGAGCAATGACCCAACTCAGTGCAAAAATGGGATTTACACTCATCTCCAGTTCAAGGTCTTTGAAAGTTCGATAACCGGTTTGGGGCTCATCGTAGACAAATATCACCCCGACCCGGGCATCGGTAATATGGTTTTGCCGCTCATTTGCTATCCGAAACATTAACCAAAGGCCGTCGTCAAAACTTCTAATCACTGCTTGATTACTAAAAAGGATTTTTGCTAAGGGCTTCGAGAAACGCGCAAACACTAGCCCTGTCGCCAAGGCCACTAAAAAAATGCTCAGCATCGACTCTAACGTAGTGACCCAATTGGACACAAAACCAATCGGAGAAATCCGTCCGTACCCAATCGTTCCAAACGTTTGAACACTAAAAAAGAAGCACTCCCAAAAGTGAGAGTAATGAATTTCACTGCCCCCCATTCCTAAAAAATCGGACTGGGGCAAAAGCCAGTAAAGAAAGCCAAAAATAAAATTTGCGCTTAAATATGCTCCTAGGAAAACCGACGCAAAGACTCCCCAGGAGCTAGAAATCAGCCGATGATAAAGGTCCCGAAACCAAGGTCCGCGATACGACTTTTCAACGTTAATGCTGCCATCGCGATTCAAAAGTCGTTTAGACTGAACCTTAGAGTTTTGCAATCAATGGCCCAATTAACAATGAAACAACGCTCATTACTTTGATGAGAATGGCAATACCTGGGCCAGAGGTATCTTTAAAGGGATCGCCCACCATATCCCCAACGACTGCTGCTTTGTGGGTGTCTGAACCTTTCAGGTGCCCTGGAATATTGCCCTTTTCGATGTATTTTTTAGCGTTATCCCATGCACCACCAGCATTCGCCATATACAATGAAAGAGTCGCTCCGACTGCAAGTGAGCCAGCTAAAACTCCCGCAAGAGCTGCTGCACCCAAGGTGAACCCCACTAATACAGGTGCTAAAACCGCAATCATCCCTGGCAGAATCATTTCTTTTAATGCGGCTAAAGTTGCAATATCCACGATTTTCTTAGGCTCTGGCTCTGCCTTTAATTCCATTAAGCCTGGGATTTCTTTAAACTGGCGGCGAATTTCTTCAACAATCGCTCCCGCCGCACGTCCTACCGCAAGCATCGTGGTTGAACCCACTAAGAACGGAAGAATAGATCCCACCAAAATTCCAATTAAAATATTTGGCTCCGTAATGTTCAGAGACATATCGGGCAAACCCGCCTCAGATCGAACATGGTTAATTTCCATATTGAACGCCGAAAATAAGGCTAATACGGTAAGAATCGCTGAACCAATCGCGAACCCCTTGCCGATCGCTGCGGTGGTATTTCCCACCGAATCCAATTCGTCGGTAATCGCACGAACTTCTTTTCCAAGCCCGGACATTTCTGAAATTCCGCCAGCGTTATCCGAAATTGGCCCGTAAGCGTCAACGGTCATAACCACTGCGGTTCCGCCAAGCATTCCGACTGCAGAAAGTGCAATTCCATACAGCCCCAGGTAACGGTTCGCTAAATAAGCAACAAAAGCCACAACCAGCATAGGAATTGCTGTACTTTCCATCCCGACGGCTAAGCCACGAATCAAGTTAGTGCCGGCTCCGGTCATTGCAGCCTGTGCGATTTTTGCGACTGGCGTTGATGAAGTGTAATAATCGGTCACCAGACCAATCACGGCTCCCCCCACAGCACCGACCGCCATAATGGCCGTGACCGCTTGATTAATTCCTAAAATATTCATGGTCACAAACGAAACCACTGCAAGCAACAGGGGTGGAAAAATCAGCGATCCACGAAGCACCGTAGCTGGATTCATTTCTTTCATTGCTCGCGCAATAAAAATACAAATAATGCTCACGCCTAAGCCTAAACCCGAAAGCAATATGGGAAGTCCCACTGCGGTAATCTTGTTTGCTTCGGCACTTCCTGAGCTCAATAATTGAGGCACTTGGCTTTGAGTTGCCGCTGCCGCAATCGCCATAGCGGAAACAATCGCCGCGATCATGGATTCATAAATGTCGGCACCCATTCCAGCCACATCGCCTACATTGTCGCCCACGTTATCGGCCACGACGCCTGGATTCCGGGGATCATCTTCGGGAATACCTTGGATCACTTTTCCAGCAATATCGGATCCCACATCGGCGGCCTTGGTGTAAATTCCCCCACCAATCCGGGCAAAAAGAGCAATGGAAGAAGCTCCTACCGCAAAAGAGTGGCTGATCGGACTAAAATCGGGGTGATCTTTAAAAATAAGATAAATTCCGCCTAAACCAATCAAGCCTAAGCTTGCCACACATAATCCCATGACGGCTCCGCCATCTAGAGCAGTCAAGAGGGCGTTCGCTTTGCTTCCAAGGCGGGCAGCCTCCGTCGTTCGCACATTGGCGTAAGTGGCCGCTTTCATACCTAAAAAGCCTGCAAGTAAGCTCAAAAATGCTCCCAAAATAAACGAAGCGCCGGAGAGCCATCCCAAACCCATTCCAATCGCTACAAAAACAACAGCAGCATAGACTGCTAAAACTTGATATTGACGTTGCAGGAAAGCCATCGAGCCTTCGCGAATATAGCCTGCAATTCGGTTCATCACTTCATTCCCAGTGGGGAGCGCTTTCACACGAAAGAAAAAGAATGTTGCTAAAATTAATCCTAAAATTCCAAAACCGACTGGCGAAGCCATCCACGCATTCCACGATTCGCTCATGTTCCTTGATCTCCTTTTAAATTGAGTTGAAGTGACACTATTCCCCAAAAAAAACACGATGTAAATAGGACAGTAAAACAATGAATGGATTTCATTTAAAAAAAAGAATGATCTTTTCTCATCTCATACTTGACAGAACTTCTGCTTTGCTGCAATGCTAGCAAGCTATGTACGCAGTAATAGAAACAGGTGGAAAACAGGTTCGTGTTCAGGCCGGAGATATCATTCAAGTTGAAAAACTAACAGGCGATATCGGAGCTAAAATCGTTTTTGATAAAGTGTTGTTTGTAAGCACTCCTTCAGAGTCTAATTCTGAAGTGGTTCTTGGCCAACCCTATATCACTAACGCTTCAGTAGAAGCTGAAGTTTTAGCACAAGGCCGAGACGATAAAATTACGATCATTAAAATGAAACGCCGGAAGCAGTACCGTCGGACGCAGGGACATCGCCAGGAGCAAACACAATTGCTGGTGACCCAACTGACGGACGGGTCTAAAAAAGCTGAAATATCCGCGGCTGATAAAAAAGTAAAGCTTGCAAAATTCTTTACTGGCTTGAAGCCAAAAGGTCTGGCTCAAACGCCAAAAACCTTAGGATCACGCAAGCGGTTAGCAAATGCGAAGAAAGCGGCTGGAAAAGCTACAGCAGAAAAAGCGCCAGCGGCAACAGCAGCTGCGCCTAAAAAAGCAGCGGCGAAGTCAGCAAAAGCATAAATTTAACAAAGATTGAGGTAAGACAGTCATGGCACATAAGAAAGCTGGCGGGAGTACCCGCAATGGTCGCGATAGTAAACCGAAAATGCTTGGCGTTAAGCGCTATGGCGGACAGTTGGTAAAATCGGGCGAAATTATCTGTCGCCAACGAGGCACCGAGTTTCACCCTGGCAAAAACGTAGGCTTAGGACGTGATTTTACGATTTTCTCGATGATCGAGGGAATTGTAAAGTTCGAATACAAAGACAACGCTCGTCAAAAAATTTCTGTTTATCCTGTAGCAGTCGCTTCTTAATTAAAGCGGTTAGTTTCAGCAAAACAAAACCTTTTGAAAATGCCGGGAACATGAATGTGGACCTGGCATTTTTAATTTGAGCATCCTGCAAAATTGAAATGATTTTAAAAAGAAGAATAATCTATGCGTTTTATCGATGAAGCCAAAATTAAAATAGCTGCGGGCCATGGTGGGCCTGGTTGTGTCAGCTTTCGTCGAGAAAAATCCATTCCGCGCGGAGGACCAGACGGAGGAGACGGCGGCAAAGGCGGACATGTTTCTTTTGTGGCTACAAACCAACTGGGAACGCTCCAAGACTTGCGCTTTCGGCGCGAATACCAAGCAGAAAATGGCCGTCACGGGTCCGGAAAAAATAAAGCGGGGCGCGACGGCGAAAGCATTGAAGTTAAAATTCCGGTCGGAACTTTGATCAAAGACCTGGAGACCGACGAAATCCTTTTTGATTTCACCGAAGATGGTCAGCGCTGGGTTGCTGCACGAGGCGGACGCGGGGGAAAAGGCAATACCCACTTTGCCACAGCCACCTTTCAAGCTCCCAAATTTGCCCAACCTGGCGAAGACGGCGAAAAGCGTGAACTCAAACTTGAATTAAAACTACTCGCAGACGCAAGTTTAATTGGTTACCCAAATGCTGGAAAATCGACCCTTATTTCGCGCATTAGCGCAGCACATCCCAAAATTGCGGATTACCCGTTTACCACATTAGTCCCTAATTTAGGAGTCGTGAATGTGACGGACGGAAAAAGTTTTGTGGTCGCGGACATTCCAGGCCTGATCGAAGGAGCGCATAAAGGGTTAGGCCTTGGCCATAAATTCTTAAAGCATATCGAACGAACGTCCATTACGGTCCACTTGCTGGATGGCGCCCATTTGCTTGATTTCTCGACCCGACCGGATGAGCACGAAGGCGCAAACGTAAAAGAGGGCGCAAAAGAGCTGTACCGACTGTATTGCGCGATCCGAAAGGAACTGGAACTTTTTAACGCGGACCTTAGCGAAAAGGACGAAGTGATTGTCATTAACAAGGGGGATTTGTTTCAAGGTCAGCCTGAATTTTTAGAACAAGTTAAGGTTGAACTTCGTGCCCTCTTAAAGAAGAATAGTAAAAAAATGGGAAGACCGTTACTTGCGCAAGAGCCCCTCAGTATTTCTTGCGCCTCAGGCGAAGGAATACACGAACTGATCCATCTCCTGTGGGAACGCATTGCAGAGGGAAAGGGCATAATGAAATGAGTGCAGCGCGACGCTTTACTTGGGAAGAACATTTGGCCGTTTTTGGTGGAAGTTTTGACCCTCCTCATCTCGGGCATTTTGAGGCAATACAGGGGCTCTTTACGGCTCCAGGGGTGGAATGTGTCATGATCGTTCCTTCCGCGACCCCTCCCTTAAAGCAAACACTTACGCCGTTCGAGCATCGTTTTGCGATGACCAAGTGCCTGGCCGAGTCGCTGAGTAAATTTCCGATTGAAATGAGTGCCATTGAGCGCGACGAAAAAGTGAAGTTCACTTGGCAACTGTTAAAGGTGTTAAGTCAAGACTCCGAGCAGCCGTTGGCTTTTGTGATTGGGGCTGATCAATTTAGCCAGTTAGAACAATGGGACCGCTTTCCAGACGTGATGGGTCTTTGCGACTGGATTGTACTACTCCGAAAGCCTCAAACTCTTTTTGATGTGGGGCAATCCATCCAAAAATACTCCCAACAAGGATGGCTAAAGCCGTTGCAAGGAAATCGTTTCCAAATTCAATCTTCCGGAAAAACGAGAATTTTGGAGTTTATTGAAACACCGGCAAAAAATATTTCATCGACCGAGATTCGCCAAAACTATTCTCTGGGAAAGGGCGCCCAAAATGCCGCGCTGGTTTCGGCTTCGGTACAGCAGTACATTGAAAGGAATAAACTTTATGGCGCCTCAGTCTGAAACAACGATTATTGAAGTGAATGACATTTCACTCGCCAAGGCATTTATTAGCGTTCAAGCGGCGGCAAATAAAAAAGCCGAAACCATCAAGGTTCTTGATCTCAGACATATTTCTGGATTTACCGATTATTTTGTCATCTGCACGGCGTTTTCGGAGCGCCAAACGCAAGCCATTGCAGACGCAATCTCCATTGAACTGAAGGAAGAAGGCTTTGCACCGATCAGCTTAGAAGGTTATCGCGAAGGCCGTTGGGTGGTGGTTGATTATGGGGACGTGGTCGTTCACATTTTCCAAGATGCGCTGCGGGACTACTATGATTTAGAAGAAGTTTGGTACGATGCCAAACGCGTCCCCGTGCCTCAGGAGCTTTATATTCCTGCTGTCCAACATTAACCCGCGCCAACCATGAAAAAAATCACCCTGATTTGCTTTGGAAAACTGAAAATTCCAGGCTTAAGTGAAACGTTTGCCGAATATCAGAAACGACTGGCGCGTTACACAACTTTCGAGGTGATTGAATTAAAACCTCTAAAAGTCGAAGAAAAGTCACCCGCAGCCCGAGAACGGGTCTGCCTAAAGGAAGCGCAGATGGTTTTAGATCAATTCGACCCTAAAAAAGCAAATTCAAGTGGAACTCAAACCCTTTGGATTTTTGATGAGACGGGCACCCCCCTCAAAACAAGCGATTGGGCGAAACGCTTTGCGCAAATCGAACAAAAGCATGGCGGTGAACTTACGTTAGTGATTGGAGGGAGCCTTGGCTTGCACGAATCGCTGATAAAAAAAACTCAGCACGCACCTCATCTTGCGGTAAGCTTTGGCCCTCAGACGTTTTCGCATGAGCTAACGCGCGTGGTTTTGGTGGAGCAATTGTACCGGGTCCTTTCGCTTTTAGCAGGACATCCCTATCATAACGAAGGATAAATGATCATGATGAAACCCATTCGATTCATTCTTGGAAAAATCATTTTAGCCTTAGATGCCCTCTTTACACCTAAAGGTTTGGTCCGCTCGCCTCAAGCCCAAGCGGCGGTAAACGAAAAAACTCGCTCTTGGACGCTCTACCAACTCCGAGCTTGTCCCTTTTGCGTGAAAGTTCGCCGACAACTCAAGCGGCTTTCCATTACTCTGCCCATTAAAAACGTGGACCTTGACCCTGATGCCCAAGCAGAACTCATGCAGGGTGGAAAAATAGACCAAGTCCCCTGCCTACGCTGGAGAGACCAAAATGGCCAGGACATTTGGATGTATGAATCGAGCGAAATTAATCAATTCTTGACTCAAAATTTTTCTCAATAAAAGCCGTTAAATTTATTAATTGACATAATGCGTTAATTTTGTTTACTCCGCTCCTCTCCCATGGAATTATGCGGAAATGAAAATTTTTCTGTTTGCGATTGGTTTAAGCGCACTCGGCTCATTCGCTCACGCTGCTCGCTGCGGCTTAATTCTGGCCCCTCCTCCTTCTTACATTCGTGGAAACTTAGCCACCGCGGCCGTACTTAAATCCGACGAGAAAATACTTTTCGCAGCCGTCAGAGAAATCGCCGAGACTCCAAGCGTCCCCGGCTCAGACTCGCCCCTATTTGCGGTAGTCGCTCAAAAGACTAATTCCGACGGAACAGCAAACTACGCTTTAGTCTTAGAGCAAAACGAAAGTCTCGTTGCCAATTTGATTTTGGAGGAAAAGCCCGAGGAATTAGTCTTCGAAAGTACCGCAATTCAAGGAACGCAGCTAAAACCTTTTACCGAGGCGTCCCACGAGGAATTTACTTTGTTTGAGTTTTATCAGGGCCAAAATCGCCTTAGGCTTTATTCCGTAGACAAGGACAACCGCAGTCTAAAATTCACTCCTCCCGACCCTAATCCTCGCTCACTAACTCTTTCGGTCATTAGCCAAAACGGAACTAAAAAACCGATTTACAACCTGAACCTTGAACCGACTCGGTTCGCTCAATACCAATACCTTGCCGGTAATTTGGCCCCGTCGTTAAACCGACTTTTGGGAAAAATGGCCAGCTCGGAGCTGAGATTAGCGCCAGAATTCCAAAAGAACTATTTAAAAGTTTACAATGCACCTTCGTTAAAATTATTTCGGAATATCGTAGAAACACACATTGGCGAGTGGAGCCTGAATAGCAAGAATTCGGATTGGGCGAATCAAATGAGCCAGGACTGGAGTCTACCAGCCTATTTTCATTCCGCCAAGGGACAGGGGCAATTTAAGTATATTTCGGAAATCAATCACCGATCTTATTTTGGCCGACTTTCGCTGGAAAACCTTCCCGAAAGCTCGATTCAAAAAATTTTGAATACCACCCAAAATACGGTGGTTGTCCAAGAAAACCGGATTTATGGCTGGCACACGCCTTCCCAGAAAAATAAGTATTATTCGCTCAGTGCTTTTAAACCAGATCATTTATTCCACCCGTTTCAAGTGCGCGATTCGTATCAAGAGGTTTTTCTAGGAAACTACGAGCATCTGATTACGAGAACGAAAGGTGGAGAATTTCATATCGTTGACCTGGGACGAGGAATTATTCCGAATGCCCAAGACGCTAAGCTTTGGCAGCAATTGCAAAACCTAGCCCAGACCTCGCAAATGAAATTTAATCAGGACTATAATTTTCTAAGTTTTTTTAACCCCGCAACGGGCGAAGTGACCTTAGTTCATCTTCCACGAAAATACGCAAAAAATGAAACAAGAGTAGCTCCTTTTAGCGGCAAGTACACCGAGAAGGTTCAAATCAATACCGCACTAAAGATCCAGCGCGTTCCCCTCCGGGCTGATTCCCCCAAAGCCCTGGCAATCGGAGCGAGCATTGAGGTCGACGCACTGAACCGACCTACCGTGACCCGAGTATTTTCGGATGGGTCCGTGGAAAAAATTGCTCTAGGGATTATTTCAAAGCCTAAGTTCGCTTATCCGTACTTTTATCCATAAAAATTTCGCAAGGCAACAAGCCCAAGTACCCCATTTATTTGAACCCCCATTTTGAATTAGGTTTGGTTTCAGAGTCCATGTAAAATAAAGCCTCAACTCTTGAGGACCACTTATGACGACGGCTCTATTCACGCTCCCCTTCCTTACTCTCGTTTCGCACTCCGTATCGCTTGATCCGTGCAATGGGCCCAATATTTACTCAATCGAAAGACCCTATTTCCCCGACCAAATTCAAACGAAAGACTCGCCCACCTTTGAATATCGCTTTAAATGGGTTCCCGCCGAATCGGGCAAACCCACGATTGTGGTACTGCCGGGAGGGCCTGGTGGAACTTCCATCGATTCGCCGTGGACTCCCCCGGAAGGCTTTGGCGCACTTTATACGGACCCCAGAGGTGTGGGCTGTAATTCGGATGTGAACTTAAGAATAAAGGGCTCCACGCTTCCACCCACCGAATTTTATAGCACTTTAAATTTAGCGAAAGACGCGATGGCTGCACTGGCAGATACGGAGGCCGCTCTCCCGATTTTTTTTGGAAGTTCCTACGGGACAATGGTTGCCACCATTGCTGCCGGACTGGCTGAAAAAAATCTTGCGCCGCGGCCTGTGGCTGTAGTCCTGACGGGCGTGATTGGGGAAGCGTTTGCACCGGGAAAAGTTTTTGAGGGCTATCTTGAGCAATGGAAAATTGCAAAAAACGAGGGCCGAGTCAGTGCTGAAGAATTGTCCGTTCTCAACACAAACTTACCGTGGAATTTACCTTCTAGCGCTTGGGCGCGCGCACTTACTGAATTAATGCTGGTTGGAACACTTCCCGATTACGATTACTTGCACCACCTGGTGGGAGTACTGGATCAAAGCTCCACTGAAGAGAAAAACTGGTTAAAAAATCTAGTTTCCGAACGCGTTACCATCGAAGCGGAACCAGGTCCTGAGCTTCTTTATCAGACGATTGCTTGTCACGAATTATCGGGATCTTTATTTAGCTCATTGCTTGATGTTGACTTTAATTATTCAAAAGGTGAATTAATTCCCATCGAGGGCTCACTCTGCAACGGAATTCCACTCGATCGCCCATTTAAATCTGTTGATTATCAAACCACGGCTCCTTTGTATTATTTTCAAGGTGAGAACGATCCTTCTACTCCATTATCGCAAGCTCTCGTGCACTATCAAAGCCAAAAGGCGGCAGATCGAACTTTTGTGACCGTTCCTCATGGCGCTCATTCCGTTCTTGAAATTGGCCTTTCAGACTGCGAAAGTGAAATTTTTAATGCAATCGGAGCGGGTGGAACAAACCTTACAGAAGCACTTCGATTGTGTAAAATACCCTCACATGTTGACCATAGAAGTCGAAATC
>CAIMNF010000307.1 GCA_903842755.1 Oligoflexia bacterium | reverse complement strand
CTCACCTATGAACCAAGCAACACCGCCGCAAACTATAATTTAGGCCATTATTTCAATTACTTCCGATTGTTTCCGCTTGCACAACCTTATTTTGAGAAGCTGATTAGCCGTGTTTCCATCGCTGAAATTTATGATGGACTTGCGGTGGCCAATTGGGCGACCGGAAGCCAAGCGGAGTCAGAACTCCAATTTCAAAAAGCGACGGAACTGGGGCATGCGGAAAAGCGATTTGTAAAACGGTATGTGGATGCGTCGAAAGCCTTAGCGGATGGAAAAGTTCAGGAGTGTTTTTCTGATTTAAATGATATGGTAGGCATCGCAGATCTGAAAGGATTTGAAAAAGTAGCCTACGAGCGTTTAAAAACGAGGTGCCAACCATGAGACCCCATTTGCCCATTTTCTTACTTCTGAGCAGCATGATGACCGTGGTGCTTTCTGGGAACGCGTTTGCTGAAGATGCTCCCGCTAAGTCCGGAAAAAAAGTAGTTTATGCTGAAAACCAATCGGTCGATTTTGAAGGATTGTCCTTAGAAGGCGAACTCAAGGCCCCGGGCGAATTTTATTTTCAAAATCGAAATCAAGAGCGGTTTGATTCTTTAACCAAGCGAAGACTGAATTTCCACCGTGAAATGCTTCGTGATTCGATCCAGTCCCAATAGGAGGCCAGTGTGACGACCCCAACTACAGCATTGAGCCCACTAGCAAAGTCCCAACCTGCGATCGAGTCCTTTTTTGAAGTGACCGATGGTGCTCGTAAACAAAAGGTAGTCGTTCGGAAGAACAGAATTGTTTTGGGGTCGATTGTTTCTGCGGATGTGAAGTTGGTGGGGTTAAATGTAGCGCCGATTCATGCCGTGATCGAGGTTTCGTTAGGCGAAACCCTTCAGACCAGTCATGCAAAAATTTTAGATTTGGCCAGTCCTTCGGGCGTATGGGTGAATGGCGCAAAGGTGGTTCAAGCCCACTTAAAAAACGGCGACCAAATAAAAATTGGCGAAATCACGGTTAAATTTGGGTTTCAAGAGCCTTCGGCTGAAGCGATTCTTCCGGATCAGGCGCTGCTCTTAATTGACGAGCGCGAAGTCACTCCCATCTTTGATTATCGCCCGGAAGTAAAAGATTCTTTGGAAGTCGCGTACTCGTGGAACGATACGATTCTAGATGTCGAACATTTTACGGACGCCAAGGCGGGTGCTGTTCCCCTTGAAGTGCACTTGGGTGAATCAAAGGACGATGACTTCATCGTTCCTCCGTAATTTACCGGTGCAGGGCCGTATACGCTGGCTCGAAAAAATGGCAATCAATGGACCTTATTTATTGATCCTAAAATGACCGGAGTCGTGTACCTCAATCAGGAGTTGCAGGAGCTGAAGCCAGGAACCTTGGTTTTGGGCGAGAACGATTTTGCAAAAATTGATGTGGGCACCGTGCAATTTTATGTCAGTCAAACGGTGGCGCCACCGGTGCTCAGAAAAAACGCGACGCACGTTTTTAGCGATCCGTTTCTGACTCGTACTTTTTTCATTTCATTGATTTTGACCGTTGCTACTTTTTTTGCGTTAGAGCATGCACCGCCGCAAACAGCTGAAGTGGTTCAAGTTCCCGAAACCATCGCCACGATTTTGTATCATCCCGAAAAATACGCGGTAAAGAATTTTCAAAAGCCTGTTCCGAAAGACAAATCCGAGGCAAAAAAAGAGGCGCCGGTGACACCACCCAAACCGCAAGCATCTAAAGCGGATTTTACGAAGCCTTTAGATTCTAAGAAACAGGTCGCACAATTGAAGTCGCCGCAGCCGGGTAAAAAACAGTCGGCCCAAAGCAAAGCAAAAGAAGGCGAGGGTGCCAAAGCCAAAGGTGCCGAAGGGAGCCGCGGTGCTCGGAATGCAAAAAGTCAAGGCAAGCCGCAAACGGCTGCTACTCGGCCTTCCACCACAGCTGGGCAAGATCGCGGAGGAACGCCTTCGCAGATTCAAGATAACGGAAATGTGCAAATGCTAAAGGGCGAAACCAATAAAATTTTAGATTTATTAGGTGGCTCCGGCGAAAAAATCGGAAAATCTGGGTCAAAGCTTAAAGGATTTGGAGGATTTTCAACTCAAGGCAATGGCGGCGCAGGTTTAGAGGGCTCGGGCCAAGGGGGCGGCGGTACTGCTGATACTTTATTGGGCGGCCAAGGCGAAAAAGGTCGTGGCGGCGGTAAAGTCGGGACAGGGCTTGGCGCCGAGGGAACAGGCTCAGGCATTGTTGGCGGAAAAACACGGATCGAGCTGCGCTCGGGTGGTGGCGATGAAACCGTCATTGTCGGATCGATTGATCGAGATGCAATTGATGCCGCAATTCGTGCCCATCGCGATGAGTTTTTATATTGCTACGAGCGCGAGGTCAATGCGGGTCATCCGGGACTTTCTGGAAAAGTGATCAGTGCATTTGTGATTGGCGGTTCGGGAAGAGCATCACAGTTTTCGGTCGCGTCGAGCAGTATGAATTATCCCGCAGTTGATCAATGCGTCTTGAAAGTGATTTCACGCATTCAGTTCCCGCAACCTGCCGGGGGAATGCCGGTAACAGTGACCTATCCGTTTAATTTCTCGGCCCAAAAATAAGAAGAAAACTAGCGCAAAAAGTGTTAAGGTCAGGCTATGGAAAATACAAATACCATCCATTTTGAAGGCGATAAACCGGAGTGGTTTTATGCGGTTGGTGAAAAATACCGTGGCCCCTTTAAGGCCGCAGAGATTTACCAGAAGCTCCAGTCAAAAGAACTGAGCTGGATTGATTATCTTTATCGAGAAAAAGAAGGGCAGTGGATTCGAATCGCGGATCACGACCTGTTTAAGTCCATGCAGCCTGCAGCTCCAAAGCCTAAGCCAAATTTAGCACCGCCACCGCCGCCCGTTGCGGATGACACCAAGTGGTTTTTGTATCAGAACGACGCACAAACCGGCCCCTATTCCACAACAGAAATGAAGCGCCTCATTCAAAGTGGGCAAATTGTGGATGGAGCATTCGTCTGGCAAGAGCAGTTCTCGGGATGGAAGTTGTGCGCAGAAGTTGAAGAGCTTAAAATTGAAGTAAAGCCTGCGGGCCCACTTGCGCCACCGGTTCCGCCAACCACTCACAAACCCCACGCGGCTACAGCGACTGAAGTTAAATCTATAGAAGTTAAATTAACAGACAAGCGCGCGGCACCGCGGAAGCCTTTAGTGGCCCAAGTCTATGCCACCAACTTGGCAAAACTGATTAGTGGAATTTGCCGCGATATTAGCGTGGGCGGAATGCAGGTATTGACCGATCAATTGCCAGGGCCCATCGGAACGGTGATTCGCTTAAATGTCACGCCGCCGGCCGATACAGGGATCGACGCCTTTGTTGCCGAAGGAACCGTCGTCAGAATCTTAGAGGATCAGCGCGGCTTTAGTTTCCGATTTTCTCAACTGTCTGAATCCTCAAAGCGAGCGATAGAAAGTTATATTTCATGATTCAACCCGAAGGATATCCCAAGCTCCCGGCCGATTTTGAATACGACACCGAAGTGCACGAGTCCTTAGATGGGGAGCATGATTTGTTTCTGAATTTTTATCGGAAAAAAATAGAACATCCAAAACGGGCGTTGCTGGTGGT
>CAIMNF010000306.1 GCA_903842755.1 Oligoflexia bacterium | reverse complement strand
TGCATGTGGCTCATTCAATACCTATTATTTAAATTGAAGAACGAGGGGGAACCCCTGTTGCTTTTTTTGAGTTGACAAAAGTATTGCACTTTCAATACGGTGGGGGAGAAGTGATTACCGGGGGGATAAATCATGGAAATTCGTACATATTTTGCTCTTGTTCGTCGTAAAATAAATACATCTGCGTTTCGGGTTGTCGCGAGCATATCGGGTTTGGCAGTTCTAGTGAATTGCGGTCCACTCAATAAAAAGCCTGCTGATCAAGTGAGCGCCTTAATGGCTAAGCAAGGGGCATTGGCGGGTGATCCAACGTTAATGCCCAAGTTTGCCATCTCCGATAAAGAGCTTTTCTTGATGACCACCAAAGCGGTGGCGGGAAGTGCCCAAAAACCGCAGGTGGGCGATAACGGGCAGGGGGCCTATAATGTTTACCATGTGAGTATTGCCCGGCCTGAGGGATTTAAACACCCAGATAAAGGCTCTCTTACGGTGGATTATCACCGTGATCACGCCACCGTGACCCGAATCTACAACGCCACCGTGACGCCACTCCCGGATGGAACATACAATGTGACTTTCATTTTTAAAAAAACAGGCGTGTATGATTTGTTTTTTCATTTCAATGATGGGGAAGATCACGATGATTTTGAACTCGCTGTTTCGCTCTAGCTCGCGGATTAAAATTTTTTCAAGAGTGACCGGAATTTGGGCATGGTCGTGTCTATGTGTACTCTTGGCCTTAGGAATTTGTGCGCTGTTCTTGACGCCCGCCTTGGCATTGGAAGAAGAAGTTGTGGTCACCGAGCCGATACTTCCGATTCAGCAGTTTGATGTTGGACTTTCTAGCTCCCTGAAGGCAGCTCAAGGTACATTTGATAACTACGGCATTTATACAGCGTATCCCAATGGCAGTGAATCGATTAGCTACATGACCACGCTTAAAGCGGACTATCGTTTTTCTCAGCGTTGGGATGCAGGTTTCGCGTTGCCTATTCGCCAATCGGAACTCCAATTACCCACGGGTTCGCGCGAGTCGACCACGCTGGGTGGAGCGCAGCTTTCGGGCCGCTACCATGCAGGTACAGGGGCGCACATCGTGGTCCATGGAGGGATTGCTTTGCCGTGGAAATGGAGTTCTTCAAAAGTGGTCGGTACGCCAGCTGCATCGATTGCTCCCGATACCGGTTCAGACAGTATGCCGAATGGCACTTCGGTCCATTTGGGGGTTGGGACTAGTCACACATTTGGGCGAATCCGTTTAGCTTACGACTTCACAACGACCTATGCTTTTGCTTCAACTCCAAATTTCAATGACGGTTCGGTCAGTGACCCGAACGTTAGCGTTCGACCTGGAATGCGGTATTCGATTCGGGAGGGGGTTTCTTACGCGCTTGACCAGAATTGGTTTATTGATGCGGGCTTAAACCAAATGTGGATTATGGATACGCACGTAAATGGGGTAGACTCGGACGGTACGGGAAGCCGCGCTTTCACTACAACCGTTGGCGTCGGTTACAAGGGCGGCGAAAAATGGAGAATCAATGTTGCGTACGAAACTTCGTTCCCTTTTTATGGTTACGAAGTCAATTTGCCGTATGCCCCTACCTTTTCATTTGGATTGACCTATCTAAGTCTTTAAAACAGCCCCCCGACGATGCTATGAATGATCTAGTAGCACACGTTAACCCGTCAATTTCAAGAAAGAATGAGTGAACCCAAATGGTAAATTTCCTGCGAAATCTTTGGAATCGTTGGTTGGGATTTGAACCCGTAGTGTATGAGGCTTACGCCAAGCCGGGATGCGAGCTTCAGCCCATGGATTTAGCTGCCATCGTCTGCTACTTCAATCCTCAAAAATATAAAAGTCGTAAATTAAATTTTGAAAAGTTTTATCAAAACTTTCAGCGCCATTATTCCCGAGTGCCGCTATTGGTTGTGGAGCTTGAAGTGGCGGGGGGAGGCTTTGAGTTGGAGGGCTTGGCCCGGACGATTCGCCTTTCGGCCCGCGATGTCCTTTGGCATAAGGAGCGGCTTTTAAACATCGGAATTGAAAAATTGATCCAAGAAGGGTTCAAAAATATAGCCTGGTTGGACGGCGACATCTTGTTTTCTGACCCCTATTGGCCGGAACGTTTAGTAGTGGAGCTGGAAAGTAAATCGGTATGCCAATTGTTTTCGCAAAGTGTACGCGAAGAGGAGGGCAATCTGGAGTTTTCTGCCCGCAGGGGGGTGGTGAGGGAATTTTTGGCTTCAGGGAAAGTTAAGCTTCAGGGGCTTTCGTGCGGCTATGGTTGGGCTGCTCGTGCACGGGTGCTTCAGCAAGTTCCTCTGTATGAGGCAACCATCATGGGCGGAGGGGATGCCGCATTTTGGTTAGCGACGCATTTATATGGGGACGAACGTGCATGGTTTGCTCAAGTTGAAAAAACAAACTTTTATCAATCGCTCGGAGAACCGTTACGTGCCCATTATGTGCAATGGGCTCGAAAATTAGGAGCTATTGTTCGTGGAGAGGTGGGATTTGTTCCTCAAAAAATGATGTCGCTTTATCACGGAAAATTAAAAAATCGACTTTACGGCTCTCGGTACTTAATGATCCCCGAGTTTAATCCGGAAGTGGACCTGGAACGCTCCGCTACAGGGTGTTGGCAGTGGCGAACCGAGGCGAAAGCAAAAGTAGCTGTTCAACAGTATTTCGCTCTTCGGAAAGAGGATGAAAAACTGAATTCCTAGACATAGATCAAGAAGCAGTGCGTTCTAGTTAAACGTTCCAGTGAAAGTCTACTTTCAAAAGATCGTAAAGCCTTTGATTATGCCCCCTAAAGTGCTCAATCAAATGCTCCCGGGTTTGAGATTTCATCGGTAAGTAATTTCCTTCGTTATAGATCCGGACTCGGTTTAATTTCTTGGGTCTTAAATTTAAAAACGTTAGCGTTTGTTCGTACACTTCTTGAGGTTGTTCAAAAAACCGTTCCGAATTTAAAATCAGAAATCGGTTCCGATTAAAATACTGAAGCCATTGGTCTAATTGATCCCGATAATAGCCTCTTTTTAAATAGGAGGCATTTTTTTCCTTTAGAAGCGCATCCTCAAACGATGCGGTTTCCGTTCCTTTGCGGAGTTGCATTTGGTATTGAGCGTAGGCACGATCCACCGGGTTCCGTAAAAGCACAATAAAGCGGCATTCGGGTAAGTGCTGGGCAACACGCTCGGGCACATGAGGCTGATAAAGATATGCGGGTGTGGCTTCACCAATCGCCATTGATTTTGTGGAAATAAATCGGAGCGGAAACTGGGATCGGTAATGCGGAATTCCTTTGGCGTAGTTCTCATTCCGATCAAAAAAATGCAGTTCCTTTTTTTGAGGGCGCAACACCGAAGGGTGCTTGGAAAGATAAATAAAAAGCGATGTGGTGCCCGCTTTTTGCGCTCCAAGAATGAGAAAATTCGGAAGAGGCCGATAAGTGGCGGTCCATTTTTGCCAACCCATGCATTCAACTTTACCCCATTTGCTTTAAAAAATGCTAACTTAATAGCAATGGACTCCACTCCAAAAACAACCGAAACCGATTGTGTGATCACCCAAAAATTGGTCATGACCAATGCGCGCAAGATTACTTTTCGGGGCAAGGGGGTTTGGGCATTTTGGGTTTTCCGAAGTTTTTACGCTGCGGAGACAGTTTTCTTGGAGCCGCTGACTGGTTTTGAAAAAGTTGGGGCAAAGCTTGCGATCTTTAAGCATCGGCTTTTTAAGCGGATCGAGGGCGACTTGGCCGCGGCGGAAGGAATCAGGAATAAAAGCCCCCGACGAGAGGGCGCACGAAAATATTTGCCGGTAGGCGAGGGGTATTTGGGGTTACTTAGGTTTCTGCGGGATCAACAAATTCACTATTGTGTTTTGCGCTGGGCGGAGCAATTGCCGAATTTACCCAAGGGTGAGGATTTAGACCTTTTAGTTGCGGACGAAGATTTGCCAAAAATTTTAGAATTTCTTGATCAACGGGTAGGGAGCTTGCCGGTTGATGTTTATTCAGTGACCGGAATTTTCGGTACAGGATTTCAAGGGCGGCCTTATTTTCCACCTACGCAAGCGAAGCTAATGCTAGAACAATCGGTATTGAACGCAGCGGGAGTTCGCGTTCCCTGCGATGAGGATCGGCAAAGGGCTGAAGCTTATCATATCGTTTGCCACGTCCTCCCCCAAGGACGAAGTATTCAGAAATATTCGATGGATGCGGCAAGTGCTGAAGAACTTTTGAAAAAAACGGGGTGGCTTCGTTTACCAGCGCCAAAGGTGTCCGAACGGGGGCTTTGTGTGTTTATTTTGCGTGAGCGCCTTTTTGCGCTGGGTAGGGAAGCGTTAGCGCTTCAAGAAATTGAAAAGGCTGGCTTTGAAATCATTGAAAATTTAGTACTTAATCCAACTCAACGACAAATCATCTCTACTCAATTTAGAGGGGGAAACTGGGGGCAAGGGCCATGGCCCAAATCGGGCGGGGCCCCTACATCGCTGATTATTACTACGGACCCCCTTCCGGCGCCCGTGAGTCCAGCGGCACGGGCGGAGTTTCCGGATTTAGATAACGGCCGAATTTTGGCCAAAAAATGGATCCGTAAAGCCCTAAATGCAGGACTTGACGTTTCGGAGCACGCAAATTTTATTCATTCGACGGATCACGAGGGTGAAGCGTGGCAACTTTTGGCTGAGGTCGGTGTAGATTTGGCCCGAATTCGTCAGGAGCGCCTCCGGATTGAATCGAAGTTTAAATCCACTGATCTTGTGTTGGAAGACTTTACCCGAAGAGGGGTGCGCGCAAAAATTGAGAAAATTCAGG
>CAIMNF010000305.1 GCA_903842755.1 Oligoflexia bacterium | reverse complement strand
AATCAAAAACAGAAAGATATTCTTCTATCGCATTAGATTCTTTCTTTTGTATTTCTTTATAAAACCCAAGGGTATCGACAAAGGCAAGTAGGTGTTGTGTGGGACGGTATTTCTTCGAAGATTCGCTATTCATAATAAAACTCTCAATCTATTTTCAGATTATTAACCCGTCAGCATCGATAGCTTCTGAAACAACCCAATTCGCTCAAGTCTCGGCACCTCAACCGTCACCCGAGTCCCAACTCCTAATTCAGAATGAAATTTAATTCGTCCACCCCAAGACTGGGCGGCCTGAGCAGCATGATGAAGCCCCATCCCTCGGTCTTCACCTTCTTTAGTAGAAAATTGGACTAGACCTAACTTTTCTTTTTGCTCTGTACTCATACCGCAACCATTGTCGATGACGGATAATGAATAGTTTCGATCAGAAGCGGAAAGCGCGACTGTTACCGTCCCGCCATTGTCACCATAAGATTCAACCGCATTATTCACCAAATTAGAAAGAACTGATCTAAACTCAACACCATCCACTTTGGCAAATGCGTCCTACATTCTAATTTCATTGATGAGAGTGATTTGAATGTCCATGCGCTTGCGATATTCAATTTGTTTTTGGTTCACCACATCTTCCACCAAAAGAGGAAGAAAGACTTGGGAACCAACTTGAGCGACCTTGCTTTGCTGAACGGTGAGATCCTCGGGCTTACTTTTTAAGCGTTCGGAAAGCTCTTTAATTTCATTTACTGAATTTTCTAAAACTCTCCTAGTTCGATCGGGCATAGAGGAGAGCTGTGGAATCAACATCTCAATTGCAATAAGAGGTGACCGAATATTATGCGCAACTACCTTTGCGAGTTTTGCTTTAGATGCCGTTTTTTCGGCTTCAACTAATAGGTCTTGGGTGTTCTCACGCTGATCAAGAAGTTTATCAAATTCTTTAGTCAAGAACGCAACCTCATCTTCACCTTCAATTCCAATTCTTGCGGTTACATTAGCGCTAGTTTTGATTGAACGAACTCGATCAACTGCAACCCGAATGTTTCTTACTAACCGACGTGACAAGAGTTTTGCGATTCCTAAAGCAATAAGAGAATTTCCAAGTGCGAGCAGAATAAATGTCCACCGCATTCCAGCCTGAACGACGTTCAATTCTTGTTTTGAAACTGTGCTGTCGAGTACATAGTAATACTCACCATGAGAAGATGTTCCGTTTACATCACACTGACAGCAGTGCGGGTGACTCGAAGTCACTTTTGAATAAAAGTGAACCTCGTTCCCATCTTCAATGATGCCATTCAGGTTAGTGGGTAGAGTTTTGTTTAAATTACTAAAATCAACATGATCCGCTGTAAAAGTTCCAAACGATGCTCCGGTCGGAGAAAATAAATTCATTGAAATAACATTTGAATCTGCCTTGATTGCCTCCATGAGTGTTTTTGCAATTGAATCTACTCGAACACCGACTTCAATGAGGCGACTCTTTGAAGCGTTTGGAATAAATAGAAACTTAAATGGCTTTGGTTCAGGTCTTGGAGTAATGATTGGCGTCGCATCTTGTCCATAAGAGGGACTTTGAAGTAATCCTCGGTACTCTCCACAAAATGAATAGAGATTAGGAATTTCATCAGGATTTTCATTAGTAGAGCGGATAAACTTTCCATCTTTGTTCACTACAAAAATATGGGTAACACCGATTTCAGCTGAAAGTTTTTTAAGTTCCTCTGTGGTAAGAATTCCTTTCTGTGCATCTTTTGCAGCCACAAGTTTTGCTGCATTTAGCATGAAAGATTCGGTGCTAGCATCAAGACGTGTCAGCGTATCAGAAAGGACTCGGTTGAAAACTGTGTAGCGCGAAATGAAATCTTCTTTTGCTTTACCAGAAGCGTAGCGATACCCAAGGCCAATCAAAACTGACCCAATCACAAGCGTCGTTACAAAAACAGCAATGAAGATTTTTCTCTCGAACCTCATTTTAGTGTGTGCTTTCGTTTGCGCCTCGTGAGTATTTTAAAACTACATCAGGACAGTTTGGAAACATCTTCAATAAGCGTTCACGGTCACTGATCTCAAAGTCTTTAAAATCAAAACCCGCAGAAACCGTCGTTCCAAGGAGCGCCCATTTTCCACCTTCTTTAAGGCGAAGCCCTTGCCATGTTCCTGATGGAACAATGACTTGAGGAATTTGTCCTTCCGCTACATTAGAACCGATCAAATAATTTCTTACCGTTCCATTTGGATCAATTTGAACCATCTCAACCGGATCACCGCTATAGAAGTGAAAAATCTCATCACTCTTAATCCGGTGAAGCGCTGAGAAACTTTTTGGAATTACCAGGTATAAAATTGCAGTTCCAATAGAGCGCATGCCTTCCGCATCAATACCAACGTCTTTAGCAGGTAAACTTACCGAGTGCCGATAAGTCTCTTTGTAGTAACCACCTTCTTCAGGTAACGGCTCTAATCCTAATTTTTTAATGATTTCGGCTGCGCTTGGCATACTGATTCCTCCTTTTTTATTGGCATCGTCCAATGTTCTTGAGTGACTCGTGTTCGATCTGCTGCAACTCCAAGTTCACGCATTTTTTTAAAAGCCGTACTTCGACCCAAACCTAACGAATTCGCGAGTGCTTCAATGTT
>CAIMNF010000304.1 GCA_903842755.1 Oligoflexia bacterium | reverse complement strand
GCACTTACGGCCACCGCCGATGTGAAGACCAGAGAAGACATTGTCCGTCAGCTCCATTTAGTGGATCCTCAGATTTTTGTATCTTCCTTTGATCGGCCCAATATTAAATACCTGATTCAAGAACGGAAAGAAGAGTTAAAGCAGCTCGAAGCATTTATTAAAGAGAACCATCCCGAAGACACTGGAATTGTGTACTGCCTTTCGCGCCAAAAGGTGGATCGCGTTGCAGAAGAATTGTCTAAAAAAGGGTTCAATGCCATTCCTTATCATGCAGGCCTTTCGCAGGCGGAACGAGCACGGCATCAAAAGCGATTTGATGTCGAAGAGAAAATCATTGTGGTGGCGACGATTGCCTTCGGCATGGGAATTGATCGCCCCGATGTACGGTTTGTTGCGCATTTGGATCTGCCGAAAAGTATTGAGAGCTATTATCAAGAAACAGGACGAGCAGGTCGTGACGGAAAGCCTGCAACCGCGTGGATGATTTATGGTCTGCAAGATGTGGTCAAGCTTTCTCAGATGCTCGAAACAACGGATGCCGACGAAAATTACAAAAAGGTGGCCAGGCACAAACTAGATTCCATGCTTGCCTTGTGCGAGGCCGCATCGTGTAGGCGCGAAATCCTGCTTAATTATTTTGGCGATAAAGAAATTTTGGCCAACCCCAATCGCAAGTGCGGTGCGTGTGACGTCTGCCTTGATCCGCCGATCCTTTGGGACGCAACGCTTGAGGCTCAAAAAGTGCTTTCGACCATTTATCGGACGGATCAAATCTATGGCGCCAGCCATATTATTGATGTGTTGCGCGGAAGCCAGAACGCAAAAATGAAGGAACGTGGTCATGATCGTTTATCGGTCTACGGCATTGGAAAAGATTTATCCAAGGAACAATGGAACAGTATTTTAAGGCAATTGTTGAACTTAGGGTATGTTGCTATCCGAAATTGGGAATACCGAAGTCTAGGCCTTACGGCGAAATGTCAGCCCCTGATGTTAAGGAAAGAAAAGTTAATGCTCAGAAAACAAGAATTTGCGGAAGAGCTTCGCACGGACCGCGAAGGTCGTGGGACGCGCATGGCGAATCGTGGACTAACGGGGACACCCAAAGACCATGGTCGGCCAGCACTCTTTCAGGCACTAAAAGAACTTCGTTTAAAATTAGCCAAAGAGGCAAGTGTGCCTCCTTACGTTGTTTTTTCAGACAAATCTCTTCACGATATGTGCACCCTTGTACCTCGGAACTTGAGCGAATTTTTATTGGTCAACGGCGTAGGGCAAAGTAAGCAGGAAAAATACGGTGCCGTCTTTATTTCAAAGATTAGCGAATTTATTGAAAATTAACCCTTAATAACGATTAATTTCTTTAAAGGAACTTTACGATTTACGAGCTAAAAATGGCCTGCACTGGCGAGAGCTGATGGCAAGGTTCGGAGTCTCCCGAAGTACCCTGATCGACAACCTAAGGAAATCGGAGTCTCTTTCACTAAAATTGAATACTCTTTGCTGAAGGAGCTGACGACAACTGACAACTGGGGGCCGTTGCCGACGTTCTCGAATCTTCGGCCCTATTGGTGGAGCGATGGGGCCGATTTTAAGCATAAACAGGCTCAAAATTAGACTTGCATTCTGTTATATATATGTTATAATTTATGTATAACCACACTTTTTGTGGATCTTGGAGATTCTATGAAAAAGAAACTTTCGGTCGTTGGAAATAGTCTGGGAATTTTAATCGAAAAACCCATTTTGGAGCTTTTAAATATCGATCG
>CAIMNF010000303.1 GCA_903842755.1 Oligoflexia bacterium | reverse complement strand
GGCAAAATGGGTCCCTCCGACGTCCGTGAAGCTGGTCCCGGCTAATAAATCGCTTGTTTTATTGAGGTGATAAACATATTGAGCGCCGGTATCAAATCCCACACCCACGGCTGATTTCCCCATTAGACTCGTTAAATATTGGCTGCCGGTTTCCTGTGTTGCTTTCAGCAAGTCCGCCGTGCTCAATGAATACGTACCGCCTTGCCGAGATAAAAATTTAGCCGATATTCCAAAGCGCCACTCGTCGACCGGCTTTTTTCCTTGTGCCAACTTAAATCCGTACCCCAATACCAAGCCTTTTGTAATCATCGCATCTAAATTAAATGTTGGGTTCACTTGATTGTACTGATTAATTCCGAACTGACCGTCATAAATATAGGACACCGAGAAATGTTCGTATCTTAGGATTGGGGCCGCGCTTGAGCGAAGGTAAATATCTTTTCCCAATAAAACATTCAGGGAATTTATACTAAAAGATTTAATGGCCGCTACCGATTGGGTCAATAAAGAGTACGTGTCCAAGCTACCCTCTACCCCAACTCCCATTACCTTAAACTCATGCCCGCTAAATCCAGCAAGTCCGGCCACATTATCAAATAAAGCGTATTCGTCATCGGCGAGTGCAACCCCTACGCCCCCCATCGCCCACGAACGTGGCTCCTGAACTAAATATTGAGTCTGATCGCCAAACGAAAAATTCATCAGAAACAATTGTAAAAGAAGAGCCCCCGCCGAAGCCTTTCCAACTTTATGAAGGCGCGTCATCCAGTGGTACCCCAGCATCCTAAATCCAACCCGCGTTAATCACCTGAATAATCCCTGCTGCAACCGAAGCTGCGGCTCCCTGCTCTGCGCAGGCGTTTCGATAGCGCATTCGCGCACTGGCGGCAGCACACTCCTGTGCGGTGTATCCATCCACCACCGTACACTGAGTGCTTGCGCCCACCGTAATTGCGGAATTCAAAACAGTTACGACTGAAGAAAGTTTGCCGGAAATCTGCGACGGTAATAATCCGACAGAAGCCTCGATCGAATCGATAATATTGTAGAAAGACGAAGCAATTCCACACGCTGCGCCGGTGGTATCTGCTTGAACTAGTGCTTTCGAGGTCCACGATAAGGAGACCGTTTTTACATAACCGGTCGTGGACGGCGTATCGGTTGAGTTAAACCCATAGCGATTAAGACCTGCTCCCAGTTCCGCCATCGCAACAAAAATTAAGAAAACATTCGATGCCGATGTTCGATCATAATAATTTGCCGAGCCGGGATTATAGGAAGTGGAATAAAATAAATCTGCAGGTGCTACTACAGCCCCTGGATTCCAGATCGATTGCAGCGCATCTTGTGCGTACCATGCGGACTGAAGAATCGAATCCAAACCTACCCGCGAGGGGAACATTTGTACTAATGACTTAAAAATATTATCGATCGACGTAAAGTCGTAGATCAAAAAATCATTAAACATTCCATAAAAGGTCACGCCCGAATTGCATGCTTGTGAAGTCGCATAGAGCATCCGGATCGTATTATCGGAATAAGACGAATTATAGAGGAGCGTCGAAAGTTGAATCGCGTCTGAGCAGTTATCGTGAGTGAGATCGTTATTAATCTGCTGCTCCATTGCGGCCCGATTCGAAGCAGAAGTGATGTCGTTTGAGACACCGCAACTTGTTAAACTAATTGCAGTAAGACACGAGACGAGAACAAGCCTCCCGAAGGGTCGCCTCGTCCGTCGCAAAGCTAATGCGGACGGAAGTCGGAGCCCCGAAGTCCACCCCCGAAACCACTGCGACTTGAATATCTCGTAGGACCCGTTCCGCAAATCCATCTGCGTTTTCTTTCTCCCGAAGTGCCGCCTTTACATCGATGAAAAGGTAAAAGGCACCTTGCGCTACTAACACTTTCATTTTCGTTGATTTCCGTAAAATTTCCAACGTTAAATCTCTTCTGTGTAAATATTGCCTACGTTGATGCTCAAACCATCCTTCCGGAAGTTTTAACGTTGCAATCGCCGCAGCTTGCGCCAGCGAGCAAATTCCTGACGTGCTGTGCCCCTGGAGTGCAATCAAGGCGGGGGTGAGTGAATCGGGGGTCACTGACCAGCCAATCCGCCAGCCGGTCATCGACCCACTTTTCGACAAGCCGTTGACAGTAATTGTGCGTTCCCGAAGACCTGGATTTACCTGCAAAAACGATTTCCACGTGCCCGGTTCAAAGTCAATTCGATCATAAATTTCGTCGCTTAATACCCAGACTTTTGGAAAGCGTGCCAGAACGTCGCCCAACTCTTTTTGCTCTTGTTCGGTATAGAGCGCGCCGGTTGGATTAGACGGAGAATTTAAAATGACGAGCTTGGTTTGTGGATTGATCGCTTGTTCTAATTGTTTCGCGGTCATTTTATAAGACAATTCGAACGAGGTCTCTATGACCTTTACGGTCCCTTCTGCTGCTTTGACCATTTCTGGATAGCTGAGCCAAAATGGCGCCGGGATAATCACTTCGTCTCCCCGATCAATCAACGCTAAGACGCAGTCAAAAATTGCCTGCTTGCCTCCGTTGGTCACAATCACGTTTGAAGCCTTCCAGGGCTGATGACTCAATGCGGGCTGGACCTCATTTGTCTTTTTTGCAATCCAGTCACGAAGCTCCAAAAGTCCCGGAGTTGGGGTGTATTTAGAAAGGTTTTTTTCGACGGCTTCAATCACTGCTTTTTTTGCCGCTTCTGGTGGTGGAAAATCGGGCTCCCCCGCGGTCAGATTATAAACAGACTGCCCTTCCTGTTTCATCCGATTAACGGTAGCATTAATTTTTAGCGTTGCACTTTCCTGCAAATTTTTTACTCGATTCGATAGCACGTTCTACTCCTTACTTTTATATTTGGGAAATTTTTGTTTTAATTTTGCAAGTACGGGCTTAGGCACATAGGGAGAAATATCTCCCCCATACATATACAATTCTTTAATCATCGTGGAACTCACAAAGTAAAGTCCCTGAGACGTCATCATAAACACCGTCTCACATTTTGGATGCAAGTTTTTATTCATACTGGCCATCATATACTCGTATTCAAAGTCACTGGGTGATCTTAATCCTCGAATCACAGCACTAATGCCTCGCTGAGTAGCATAATCCATGATCAATCCGGACGTCGAATCCACCTTCACGCCTGGTATGGACTTCACTACTTTTTGAATTAGTTCTACGCGCTCTTCTACATCCAAGAGGCAATTTTTGCGCGAAGAACCCGCCACCAAAACCACCACTTCGGGAAAAAGATGCAAACTTCGCTCTAAAATATCCAAATGACCATTCGTAAACGGATCAAATGAACCCGGATAAATTGCCTTCATAATTCCCTTCTATAAAAAGTTAATAAACTATCTCCGTAGCGTTCTTCTCGAGAGACTTGCAGGATGTTGGGCGCAGAATAACCGCCCTCCTTCCGAAACGCGCTTTCAATACAAAGTTTTCCGTCTTCCGCTAAAATTTTTTCCCACGGCCATTGATTCAGCAGTAATTCTTCATATCCCTTATGATAAGGTGGGTCCATCAAAACTAAATCAAACGGCGGCTCATTGCCGAGCCATGATAATAAACTTTCAACTTTTTTTTGCAAGATTTGAATTTGCGCTTGAACTCCGAGTTGTTGCGCATTTTGAAGAATCACCTTCACCGCTTTTGG
>CAIMNF010000302.1 GCA_903842755.1 Oligoflexia bacterium | reverse complement strand
TGGCGACTAATATTCCGCCTCATAATTTAGGCGAAGTCGTGGATGCGACGCTTGCCCTAATCAAAGATCCAAGCCTAACGGTTGAGGGGCTAATGCAATACGTAAAAGGGCCCGACTTTCCGACTGGAGGGATCATTTTCGGTGGAAATGTATTAAAATTAGCTTATACCACCGGGCGAGCGGTCATTACCATTCGCTCAAAAACAGAAATTGAAACGTACAAAAACGACCGGGAACGCATCATCGTTACCGAGCTCCCCTACCAGGTCAATAAAGCCAAATTGATCGAGCGAATTGCGGATTTAGTCAACGAAGATAAATTAGATGGAATTTCCGATATCCGGGATGAGTCTGATCGAACGGGAATGCGAATCGTGATCGAAATAAAAAAAGGCGAGAGTTCAACAATTGTTTTGAATCGGCTCTATAAGATGACCCAACTGCAAGATAGCTTTGGGATCGCGCTTCTCGCAATTGATCATCACCAACCGAAAATGTTTAACTTAAAAGAAATGATTCAAGCGTTTATCGAACATCGAAAAGATGTGGTCATTCGACGAACGGTTTTTGATTTACGAAAAGCCGAGCAACGGCTTCATATTTTGGAAGGATTGAAACGCGCAGTTGAAAACTTAGACGAAGTTATTAAATTAATTCGAGCCGCCGCCAATGCGCCTGAAGCTTTAAATGGCTTAATGACCCAATTCTCCTTTACCCAAATTCAGGCCCAAGCAATTTTGGATATGCGGTTGCAGCGCTTGACCGGTTTGGAACGAGAAAAAATTGTAGAAGAATATAACCAGGTATTGAAAGTGATCGAAGACTTACGCGATATTTTGGCCAAAGAAGCTCGCGTTTACGAAATTATTTCTAGCGAACTTACAGCGATTCGTGAGGAATATGCAGATGAACGCAGAACAGAGATTGTTCACGATGAAAACTCCGACATTGATATTGAAGATTTGATTACGGAAGAACCGACGTTGGTGACGATTACTCGTGCGGGCTATGTCAAACGACAAGATCCAAATCAATTTAAACAACAGCATCGCGGGGGCAAGGGGATCATTGGCGCGCAGACGAATGACGAAGATTTTGTCACCCAGCTGTATCAAACGTCTACCCTCAGTAATCTATTCTGTTTAACGGATCGTGGCCGGCTCCACTTACTGAAAGTTTACAAAATTCCAGAAGCTTCAAGAACGGGTAAAGGTAAAGCAATTGTAAATCTCCTGTCACTGCAGGCGGATGAAAAAGTGGTCACCGTGTTGCCCGTTAAGGAATTTAATGAAAATCAGTTTTTGATTATGGGGACGCGGAAGGGGATTATCAAAAAAACCGCCCTTTCTGAGTATAAAAATATCAGGGCCACCGGAATCAATGCGATTTCAATTGAGGAAGGTGACGAATTGATTGCCGCGAAACTGACCGATGGGACAAAAGAAATTTTTATGACTTCGGCCGGAGGCATGAGTATTCGTTTTAGTGAGTCGGATGTAAGAGCAATGGGCCGGACGGCCTATGGTGTTTACGGAATGTCACTCGAGGAAGGCGATCATTTAGTCGGGATGGATGTGATCTCGGCGACCGAAGCGGCTGCAGAAATTCTGGCCGTAACCGAACTTGGATATGGGAAGAGAACGCCAGTCAGTGAATACCGTGTACAAACTCGCGGGGGTAAAGGCATTATTACCCTTAAAGTTACCGAAAAGACCGGAAAACTGGTCGCTGCGAGACAAGTGACCTCCAAGGATGACTTAATGATCGTTTCCAGCGCTGGGAAGATGATTCGAATTCATATCGGCGAAATTTCTGAACAAAGTCGCAACACCCAAGGTGTTCGATTGATGAACGTTGAATCAGGTGGCGAAAAAGTAATGGCAGTTGAATATCTCCAGGGAGATGAAAGTGCCAAAGAAGTTACTCAATAATTTTTTAAAAACTGCCCCTTTGATCATTTTTGTGAATCTAGGTTGCAGCAATCAGTCGTCGGTTTCGAATCGTTATTTAACGGCCGAGCGCTTATGGGCCGATAAAAATTATGCGGCCGCAGCTGCCGAGTTTGATCAAATTTTAAAAGAGGAGCCCAATAGCGCATTATCCCTTCAAGCTTTGCTCAGAGCATCCATGACCAAAATGTTGTTTTTAAATGAACCGGAGTTAGCGCTGCAAGGTTTTAAACTTTACCTGGATCGAGCCGGATCATCGGAACAAGTCCCGCAGGTACAACGTCAAATGGCTGAGATCTATTTTTCAAAATTAAAACAATATCCAAACGCTATGCAAATGTACCAAAAGATGATCGATAGCCAAAAGTTCGATCATCAAGATACCGTTTATTTTAAATATCGAGTAGCGCGCTGTCAGTTTTTAGTAGGAAAGATCAAGTCCGCCATTGAAGCGTATGAGGCTCTCCTAAAGCAAGATCCGAGCGAGGAGCTAAGAGAGCGGACAAATTTGGACTTGGGTCATGCGTGGTATGCGATCGGAGAAAATGAAAAAAATGGATTCCAAAACGCAATCGCAGCCTACGAAAAAGGAAAGCCAAAAGTACAATCCTTTACTGACCCCAATTTTCTGGAAGCAGAGTTTGGTATAGGATCTGCGATGGAGGAACTCGATCAATTAGAGCAGGCTTATCTTAAATTTACCTCGATAGAGAAGTACTACCCTGCCCCTAATGTGATTAAAGTAAAGTTGATGAGACTCGATGATCGATTAAAAAAGAAACGAAAATG
>CAIMNF010000301.1 GCA_903842755.1 Oligoflexia bacterium | reverse complement strand
ATCCGCGAAACTCAACTCCTTCAGGTTGAAGCGTTAAATGAGCTGCTCTACGAACCCTCAGACTACAAAATCGATGACCCGAAAATTGAGTCAAAACTTTCAGCCCTTCTTTGCGAGCGCACTACGACAGCCGCAACCCAAGCCCTACAAGGCGCGCACCTTGGAATGTCTGAACTTAATTCATTTAACAATTGCAAGGACCCGAAATCAGAACTTAGCCAGCGAATCAGCGCAGCAGCCCACGCGGCAATCCTTAACTTTAAAAAAACCCAATTGCGGAAGCCTAACGCGCAAGATTTGAACGCCGTAAACCAACTCCTAGGAAAGATAAATCAAGCGTGCACCACAATGGAAGCAGGGGTTGCAAAGCGCGTAAAAAAAATGCGGGTTCCGGATACTATCTCGGACAATCAGGGGCATGCGGAGTCCGGTCAATTTAAAATGACCAAGCGGGACGCCCTGATTAAAGAATTCGCTAAACAAGATGCGGCAAACATCAAAAACGATGATGATCGTTATCAGAAATCAATTTTACCGTGGGTTCAAAAGTTATTTTCTTCACCCTACGGAAAGCTGCTTGCGGATAGCCCGTATCTGCAAAAGAAACTGGGCTTAAACTTAGATGCGAATTGGACGAGCTCCGATTTCTGCAAATCCGTTGCACCAAATGAGGTCGACAAAGCCTTTAATGTGGAAAGTTCATCCGATTGGCCTCTGCAAAACACCCCTTCTGCAAGTCTTACTCAAATTGATGTGAATACAGCCTATTTTGGTAGTCCCTCGCAGAAAATCACGGGTGTGCGCGCAGTGCTGCGTGAACAATTGGTCGAAACGGCGCGCACGCGTATTCCAAGTTTAAGGACAGAATTTTGGTCTGACCTTAGCAAAAAAGCTTCGCAGGACCAAAGCGAAGAAGCTCAGGCACAGCAGTTAGTTGCCTACGAGCTTTTTTATAACGGCAAAAGTGCTGACGTAAAGACCCTGATTCAAGCAAACCCACTTTATGCAAAGGTGGCTTGCCAGGCGCTTCAGCACGAGGCCTTTTGGGAAAGGGACGCTGTTCGAAAGACGATTGCCTTAGCTAAACCGGTTTTAATGGTGACTGGCCTCGCTGTAGGCGCGGTTTCAGGCTTTTTTACAGCCGGGTCAGGCTGGGTTGTAACAGGTGCCATCCTTGCGGGCCTTGCAACGGGCGCAGCATCCACGGAGCTTACGCTTAAAGAAAATATAGATGGCGCAAAAAGGACTGCACTTGAGTCCCTTGGAACCACCCAAAAGGCAATTGTAGATCAGTCTGATTTAGATCAAACCAAAACGGAAGAAAAGATTGAATCGCTTGCGCAGAAAATAACCACGAAGAGCCCGGCCGATCAGGACGACATTTATCAACAAGCCGAGGCGATGCGTGCAAAACTCGCTGCACTTAATCTTGAAAATGGGCAGGTCATCTCGGACTCAAAAACACCAGATGCTTTAAGACGTGAGCTTTTCGGAACCGTCAAAGTAGCGAAAGATCAGGCCAATAAAGAGCTCGCTTTCCAACTGGTATCGACCGCAGTTCTTGCGGGTGTTAATCCGGGGTTAAAGTGGCTTAGTGACATTGCAACAGAAAAAAACTTAGTAAACTTGGGGAAGGTGGTAAAAGCCATTCAAAGTGCCGAAGGCGCCCGGTTTTTAACCCCGACCGACATTGCAAACGCCACCGCCACTTGTTTGTATTTAAAAGATTGTAGTCCAATGGGCTTAGTCATTGGGGCTGGAATGCGCCAAATTCACGGGAGTGAAAAACTAAGAGCCCTCTTTGCGGCATTCAAAAAAAGCCCAGGGATGGAAACTAAATCCGATGTTGAAATCGCCAAGGCCATTTCTGAATTGGTGGCTAACGATTCAGGCGGGAAAATTAAAAAAGAGGATCTTTTTAAAGAACTGCTTTTAGCAGAAAAATCGCTGAACGAAGTAACAGCGCCGGTCCCTGAAATAACGGATGCAAATCGTGCTGATCTTTTTAGCAAACGGATCAATCGCCCCTTAACGGACGAACAAAAAGTGGCCCTACAGGAAGCCCACGAGGTGGGCGACGGTGAAGTAGGAAATGATGGTAAGCCTGCACATGCCGGCAAGGCGGGGGCAGATGGGCAGTTGATTGAGCGAGGAAACTATACTCAAGCCCAATTGAAGAAAAAGTTGGAACTTTTGAAAGGGAAGGGGTTTACGGATCAAGAGGCAAAGTTGGCGATTCGGGAGGGGTATGCGGGCCAATCGGAATCTATTGCAGAATTGCTATCAAAAGAAACAAAAGACCATAAAAAGGCGGTAGAAATTTCAAAACAAATTGTTAAAAAGCAGGAAGAGCGTTTTGAACGCGTTTTTTCTACCACAGGCTTTAAAAATCTTGATGAATTCAACAAAGCACTGATTGATCATAGCGAAGCAGCGAAAGAGCTTGCCGGCAAGCTCGAAGAAAATCAGGTTGAGTTCGCTAGAGTGGATAGGTCCGCAAACAGAGATAAGATTCTTGAGGGTGGTTTTTTAAATAAGACGCAAGCTATCGAGAATGGAATTCAGAGAGATTTTCTT
>CAIMNF010000300.1 GCA_903842755.1 Oligoflexia bacterium | reverse complement strand
TTTCCGCTTAAGTTCAGGAGTTGCTAAATCTAATAAATGAAAAATACCTTTTGATTCTTCAAGTCGGCCTACGTAAAGTAGTTCAATATCTTTTTGCTCGGGAGGTAGAGGAAATCTAGATTGAGGTAAGTCAACAAAATTGGGTTTATAAACAAGTTTTTTTGGATTAATTCCAAATTCAATTAGTCGGTGATATTGGTCCTGAGAAAGATAGAAATAGTAGTCTACTTCGTTTACGATTTTGAAAAGGTCTTGAATAATATAACTGGCTACGACCGCGAAAGTTTGGACAGTAGATTTGCGGTAGCAGCGATTTAAGACGGCAAACCATCGGCTTTTCTTTTTTACGCACAATTGGCAAACTCCAAAACCATCGCGGTAAAGAATGCCATTGGCACACCACCTGCGATAGTTATGCAGAGTTTGAATCCTAATGCATTTCAGACCTCGGAGCGCCTTAAAAATCCAGAGCGTCAAGAGTGGAAAATCGTTGTGGATATGTACGACTTCAATTTGGTGCTTTTGAATTAACTTTCTTATTTTTAAGCAATGTTTAAAAGGAATTATCAAGCCTAAAGCTATATTAAAAAATGTGGCTTGGTCATTATATACTTCATAAGTGAATACTTGATCTTCTCCTAAAGCGTCTTTTAGTGCTTGAGTTTCCTGGAAAAAAACCAGGTCTTCACCGCCCAGATGGTCTGATTTGTAATGATTGTGAACTAAGAGTATTTTCACTGTTTAATATATTAAACCCCTAACTTTAGTGATATACAATGGTAAATGTTTCCAAAAATTTCAGTGATTACTGTTGTGTACAACAATCATGCACATATAGCGGAGACCATTTGCAGCGTCTTTTCTCAGACTTATTCAAACATTGAATATATTATTGTCGATGGGGCCTCGACTGACGGTACCTTAAATGTGATTAATCAGTTTCGTAACCGAATTCATCATGTTGTATCGGAACCAGACAAAGGCATTTATGATGCTCTCAACAAGGGCCTTAGAATAGCGACAGGGGACGTAATTGGGTTTTTGCATTCCGATGATGAGTTTAGTTCCAGTACGGTCTTAGAAACGATTGCTCAAGCTTTTAGAGCTGGAGATTGGGACGGGGTTTATTCGGATCTAGAATATGTGAAAAATAAGAAAGTTGTAAGATTTTGGAAAAGTTGTCCATTCCAGGCACCACTTTTGGCTCGGGGCTGGATGCCGCCTCATCCAACTTTATATTTAAAAAGAGAAGTATATCAAGAGGTAGGGCTATTTAATTTAGATTATAAAATTGCTGCTGATTACGACTTTATACTGCGAACATTTAATACACTAAATTATAGGTTTTATTATCTAAGTCAGGTTACGGTTAAGATGGCGTGGGGTGGCGCAAGTAACGGCACGATAAAGAAAATCGTTCAGAAATCGATTGAAGACGTTACTATTATGAGAAAAAATGGCTTAGCCGCAAAACGGGGACTGTTTTTGAAAAATTTTTCAAAATTAGTTCAATTTCTCAAAAAGAGGGCTCTTTGAACATTTTTTACGCGTTTTTAACTGCATTTGGAATCAGTGTTTATTCCATTCCGTCGATTATAAGAATTTCTCACCTAAAGAACTTAACGGACAGTCCGGATGGGCGCAAAAATCATAGAACTAATATTCCAACTTTAGGGGGGGTGGCTGTTTTCGCCTCATTGATTTTCAGTCTTTCGTTTTGGGTTAGAAATTCAGATTTTTTTGAAATGAAATTTATTATTTCGAGTATTATTATTATTTTTTTTATTGGGATTAAAGATGACCTTTATCATCTTAGAACATATAAAAAATTTCTAGCTCAAGTTTTAGCTGCTTTTATTTTGGTACATTGGGGCGATGTGCGACTTACCAGTTTTTATCGTCTTTTTGGAATTCAAGATATCCCAATTTGGGTATCGTATACTTTTAGTGTTTTTACCATTACCGTTATTGTGAACGCGTTTAATTTAATTGATGGTGTAGATTGGTTGGCCGCAGGGGTTGCGGCATTGATTAGTTTTTTTTATGGCTGTTGGTTTTACCTGGTCAATTATAATTCTTTGTCTTTAATTTCATTTTCACTATTGGGATCGTTAATTGGCTTTATGATTTACAATAGGACCCCTGCTAAGATTTTTTTGGGTGATACCGGCTCATTGCTTATTGGATTGGTTTTAGGGGTTCTTAGTATAAAATTCATAGAATTTAATCGCTTTAATGGGGGTCCATATAAAATTTCATCTGTTCCTGCAGTCACAATCGCAATCTTGATCGTACCATTATTCGACTTGGCACGAGTTTTTTATATCCGAATAAAATCGGGAAAGTCCCCTTTTTTTGCAGATCGGAACCACCTCCATCATAGGCTGCTAGATTTAGGTTTTCATCCTATGGAGGTCTCTGGAATTCTTATGGGAGTAAACGCAACTTTTATTGTTATCGGGGTTTATTTCTGTGGATTAAAAGGAGAGATGCTATTAGCCATTATCTTGGGTCTGGCTGTCGCCCTCGCTATAATGCTTGAATACCTATTTGTCCGTGTTCTTATCAAAAACGACGGTAAAAAAATTAACGCTCCAATGACTGAGTGATTTTGGTCAAATCCGAGTTGACCATTTCCTTAACCAAGCTATCAAGTGTATAACTAGGAGTCCAACCTAATTCCAATTTGGCTTTGGTCGGATCACCAATAAGTAGTTCTACTTCGGTAGGCCTAAAATAACGCGGGTCAATTCTAATTACTACTTGCCCAGGCTTGAACTGATAATCAGGATTATTTACTTCGGTGACAATTCCTTCCTCTTGAACTCCTTCACCCTTAAAGTGCAACTTTACGCCAAGTGCATTAAATGTAAGTTCGCAGAATCTCCTTACATTATGGGTTTCTCCCGTGGCAATTACAAAGTCATCAGGTTTGCTGTGTTGAAGCATTAACCACATGGCCTGTACAAAATCCCTGGCGTGTCCCCAGTCTCGCTTTGCATCTAAGTTGCCTAAATAGATGCATTTTTCTAACCCATGAGCAATTCGAGTCGCAGAGCGGGTAATCTTTCGGGTAACGAAAGTCTCTCCTCGAATAGGCGATTCATGGTTAAACAAAATTCCATTACAGGCGAATAAGCCATAGGCCTCACGGTAGTTAACGGTAATCCAATAGGCATATAGTTTTGCCGCGGCATAAGGCGATCTTGGGTAGAACGGCGTTTTTTCTGACTGAGGCACTTCCTGCACTAATCCGTAAAGTTCCGAGGTAGAAGCTTGGTAAAACTTAGTCTTTTTCCCTAAACCCAATATTCTAATAGCTTCTAATAGTCTGAGGGTTCCCATCCCATCCACGTTTGCCGTATATTCAGGTTCGTCAAAGCTCACTTTGACGTGCGACATCGCTCCCAAATTATAAATTTCGTCAGGTTGTACTTCCTGAACAATGCGAATTACATTGGAAGCATCCGAAAGGTCCCCATAATGTAATTTAAATTTCACCCCTTGATCGTGAGGGTCCTGGTATAGATGATCAATTCTATCGGTATTAAAAGACGAGCTTCTACGCTTAATTCCATGGACTTCGTATCCCTTGTTCAAAAGCAATTCAGCAAGGTACGCGCCATCCTGACCTGTTATTCCGGTGATTAGGGCTTTCATTCCAATCAAACTAACTCGAAAACTTGTATCCAGCAAGTTCTCTAAAATACACGTATTATTGTTCTATAAAGTTATTAAACTGACCTAGTCGAACCTATTAGCAAAATTGCTTCTAAATTTTAGATATGGTACGCATAGGCACAGAACATGTTAAATAATAAGTCTTTATTGATAACTGGCGGAACCGGATCGTTTGGCAAAAAATTCTTGGAGACGATAATTAAGCGCTATCCTAATCTAAAGAGAGTCGTAATTTATTCAAGAGACGAGCTAAAGCAGTACGAATTATCACAGCAATTTCCTCAATCAAAATATTCGTTTATTCGATATTTTATCGGAGATGTTCGAGATGCAGATCGTTTGAGGCGTGCCTGCGAAGGGATTGATATTATTATACACGCGGCTGCTTTAAAACATGTACCCATTGCTGAGTATAATCCATTTGAGTG
>CAIMNF010000299.1 GCA_903842755.1 Oligoflexia bacterium | reverse complement strand
CCATTTTAAAAGTATCGAGGGAATTTGGTTTAATGCTGCGGAGCGACTGGAGTGGGCCGAGCTGATGGAAAAAAATGCCCAGCTAAAGAAAAGATTTCGGTTTGCCGGAATTCCAGAGCTAAATCGCTTTCAGGGGCGAACAACGCCGACCTTAAGAATCAAAGATGTTCAGTCTTAATAAATAAATAATGTTTAAATAAAAAATCAGCCTTAGACTTAGTTTAGTCCCTCAGGATGAAGGACGGACGTTCAAGGAGGAGCAGGTGCATGAGTAAGCGCGCGCGGTATTACGGTGTGTTGGCCTGGAGTGTGGGAGCAGTCTGGCTTGGAATGGGTTCTGCGCTTGCATTTATTGGAGCGGCTCCGGGATATCCCCAAGAAGCAGTGCCCGGACAAGTTGTGCTAAAACTCAAGCCAACGAAGGAAAATGACCGTTTGGTTGAGGTGGTTCAAGACTTAGCCATTGCCTTGCACGCAAAATCGTCGATTCGCGTAAAACGTTTTCAAACCAATTCTCATTTCGCCACGCTAAAGGTGTTGCCCGACCAAACGGCGGAAGCAATCCGTCTCCTGGGGCAGGATTCACGCGTAGAATACGCAGAAGCAAATTATATTTATCACGCTCTTGAAGGCAGCGATCAGCCCCCAAACGATCAATGGGTCCAAAAACTTTGGGCCATGCAGAACAGTGGCCAGGCGGACGAGTCGGGTCAGCAAGGAATTTCGGGAAAGGATATTCACATTGTTCCCGTATGGAACGAAGGAATTCATGGGTCGGCTACCGTAAAGGTAGCAGTTATTGATACCGGCATTGATCTGCATCATCCTGATTTAGTGCAAAACCTTATTCCTGGATTTAATTTTTACGATCCCACTGCCGATGCAAACGATGATCATAATCACGGCAGCCACTGTGCGGGGGTGATTGGAGCTGTAGGAAACAATCACATCGGAATTGCGGGAATCAATTGGGATGTCGGGTTGATGCCCTTAAAATTTTTAGATGAAAACGGCAGCGGATCTCTTGATGTCGCCGTACAGGCCATTCAATACGCGACTCAAGCGCATGTAAAAATCATGAGCAATAGTTGGGGCGGAGGTGCGTTTTCGCAAGCCCTGTACGATGCAATTGAAGAAGCCAGGCAGCAAGGAATTTTATTTGTCGCTGCTGCCGGCAATTCCAGTCAAGACCACGATCAAGCCCAGAGTTATCCCGCAAGTTTTGCGTTGGATAATGTGATTGCGGTTGCTGCGACCAATAATCGCGATGAATTAGCGAGCTTTTCGGACTTTGGTAAAACGACCGTTCATCTCGCGGCACCCGGGGTGAATATCTTTTCTACCGGCAAACAGGGGCTTTATTTAAATATGAGTGGCACCTCCATGGCTGCGCCCCATGTTTCAGGAATTGCTGCGCTCCTTTGGTCTGTCCATCCCGAATACACTTACCTCCAAATCAAAAACACGCTGATCGAAACGAGCGATCCCGTTCGTGGATTAAAGCAGAAGGTGATTTCGGGCGGGCGGGTGAATGTGTTCAATGCGATTCATGGATTGCGTCATTCTTTTGTTGAACCTCATTCAATCTATGATAAAATCTGAAAACTCGATCCGATTAAAAAACGAAAAGCGAACGGGGTTATGTCGATTTTTCTCAGAGTAGTCATTTTAAGTTTTGCAATTCTCGCCGTCGGAGCAACTAGTTTTGGAAACGAAGTCCAATCTGCATCAGCACTGTCCGGTGTTCTAACGGCACAAGAAAAAACGAACCTTTGGTCTGATTTTAAAACCGCTCGAATTGCGGCGGAAAAAGCATTTAAAAAGCAACAACAAGTAGAGATCAAGGAATTCCAAGCAACTCAAGCGCAGCAGTCCAAAACGGAACGGGATAAAGAGCGCAAGGCTAGGCGCGCTTTTTTTGCGCAAGATATGAATGGCCCGGATCGTCGCAAATATGTGCAAGATTATCTTGCACGGAAAGCGAAGCTTGATCAGGAGCAAAAAGACGCGTATCTATTAAAAAAGAAAATTTGGGAT
>CAIMNF010000298.1 GCA_903842755.1 Oligoflexia bacterium | reverse complement strand
CCCTAAATCCATTCGGAAATGGCGGACGTATTGTTCGTGACCGCGTATGAAATTGCTCATCAATAGTTGAGGAACAGGTTGGCCACCCGTAGCACCGGCCACACCATTATTAAAAATCACCACCTTAACTGGGGCAGACCTGACGAGAATCTCATTTAATCCTAAAATACCGGCTGCCAAAAAAGAAAAATCACCTGTAAAAGCCCACGGGTTTTTAGCCCCCGCCAAATACCCCCCCAGAGCCATTCCTGGAGCCCCGCCCATATAAGTACAAAGATCAATCGGCTGTTCCCTGGAAAAAGCAAATAATGAAGATGTCCCGGCATCCCCAGTCGCAAAATCAATCTTTAAGGATTTGATGGCCTCAAAAATTGGCAGATAGCTTTCGTAAATCGGCCGAAGGTGCGCAGGAAGACTGCGTGGAAAATCTGTAATAAAAGGAGATTTGGCGTATTGAGCTGGACTAACATTGAAGTTAATTTTATCCAAAAATATCTTCCGCTGCAAATTCGATAACGGCGGACATGCAATCAATTGGAGCGGGTTTTTTTGAAAAGTACTTTGATAGTCCTCCGTAACGGAACCAGAGTAAGGATACGTTTTTTCTAGTTGGTTGCAATCCACATAAACGACTACCGGCAATTTTATTTTTTCAGAGGATCGTATTGCGGAAATAATCGTTCCTTCAGGGTCTATGTCCAGAATAAAAAATGGACTTTCTAATCCGGAAATAAACGCCTTTGAATTAAAAATGTTATCAGAGCTTTTCCCCGCAGTATCATCAAAGGCAAAGATCAAATTTGCCGCGTTAGCGCCAACAGACAAAGTTGAAAGAATGGCATTCGCCATTTTTGCAAGTCCATGAGTTTTCACCAGAGTTGCTGCGCGCGTGCCAAAAATCGAGGCGCCGGTGGAAATACTCATTGCAGCCTCTTCATTCATGCATTGGGAAACATGAAAGTTGGAAATGGACTTCAGGTAATCAAAAGTTTGAGTCGCCCCAAATCCTGGCACGCACGTATTCACCTTAAAATGATTCGAATTTAAAGTCATCGCGATGATTTCTGATAGCGAAAATTTCTTTTCCAAAGCAGCTCCTTCTTTAACCTAACTCGACCTCGGCCTAAAAAACACCTTTTCCCCAATCCCCTGTGGCAACCTCACCTCCGGATCGCCTTTGCCATAGCCTTGCGCTTTCATCAGCGGAGTGACCGCGTTTCTTAACACCATCGGGATAGGTAATGCTCCGGTACGCTGAACTTCGTTCATTGCCGATTGAATGGCCTCGTAAATCGCGCGATCTTTTTTGGCTAGCGCTAACGAGATCGCTGCATGCGCAAGATTAATTCTTGCCTCCGGTAATCCGACACATTCCAGAGCGTCTTTTGCTGCAACCGCAATTAATAAAGCTCTGGGATCGGCATTGCCTACGTCTTCACTGGCAAACACGATCATTCTTCGAGCAATAAACAGTGGGTCTTCGCCAGCGGTTAACATCCGCGCCAAATAATAAACGGCGGCCTGTGGATCCGACGCACGCATGGATTTTATAAATGCAGAAATGGTGTTGTGATGGTCTTCTGATGCTTGATCGTAAGGCAACACTCGGTCGCCCAATGTTTTAAGCATTTCATTCACTTTTTCCTGATCTAAACTGCAAGGTTCGTCTGCAGAGGCCTTTTCAAGCTCTGGAATCATCAATGCGATCGACTCCACTAGGGTCAGTAAGCGACGTGCATCACCCTCGGATTGCTCAATCAAGGCTATTTTTGCCTCCAAACTTAGAATCAAACGTTGACTTAACCCTTCGTCACTGATCAAGGCGTGGTCTAGAACTCTCAATAAATCATCGGTCGTCAATCGCTCTAAGCGAATCACGCGCATGCGCGAAAGCAACGCTGCATTGACCTCGAAGGAGGGGTTCTCGGTGGTTGCACCAATTAAAATAAACAACCCACTTTCCACGAAAGGCAGGAGCGAGTCCTGCTGAGTTTTATTTAAGCGGTGAATTTCATCCAAAAATAAAATCGTATTTCTGCCAGAAGCTTGAAAGGACTTTGCCCGATCGGCCGCTTCTTTAATGTCTTTCACTCCTGAACTTACGGCGCTTAATTGAATGAACGCTTCCCCGAGGGATTCTGCAATTAAAATAGCGAGCGAAGTTTTCCCTACTCCTGGTGGTCCCCAAAGCAAAATGGAGGGAAAGCGCTTACTCATTCCACTACGCGCACTCTCTAGCCAGGCGCGAACAACCCCTTTTTGCCCAAAAACACGTTCGTGCCCAATCCAATCGTCCAGCTTACGGGGGCGTAAGCGATGCGCAAGCGGCGCTACGGTTTTTGGGTGCAAGGATTGAAATAAATCATCGTCAGAAGAATCGTGACCACTCCACATTTCGCTATCTTAGCGAAGTTTAAAGGTGCTGACTACGGGCATTGTAGCCGTACTGACCAGACGCGGATCGGACCGATCCGTGGTCCGCGTGTTTTCGGCGGCGCAACCGTCTCCGGCGTTTTTTAGGATCGGCGGGATCAATTAAATCCAATGATTTTAATGATGCAAGCGAACGCACAAAATCGCTCGGGATGGGCAACTCGACCATCGCGCCAGGCATGAGGCTAGAATGAAGCGAAACTCCGTTCATTTCGGCAACAGGATCAGGACTAATGCCAAAGCGTTTTGCAATTCGCTGCGGGTTATCCCCTTTGCGCGCCTTGTAGGTTAGAAAATCAACATCGCGCTTAAAAGAATCCGAAAAATATTTTTTCATGAACTCTTCTTTGCGGTTTTGTGGAATCCTAATTTTATACTTTTTAGAAAGCGGCGGCGTAATCCACCGTAAAAGCTCTGGGTTCAGCGCCTTAAATTCGGCGTAAGACAACCCCGCTGCAGAGGAAACTTTAAACAAATCAGCCGGACTTGGAACTTCAATCTCGGCCAACATGGTTCCGTCCACCTCACCTTGCTTATTCACATGAGGCGTACGCACAGGGCTAGACATGGTCTTAAGCATGGTCTCGACCGAATCTTCGGCAAGCATTTCTTCTTCTTCAGGATCGACCGGTGAATTTCGAGTAATCTCGACCATCGGCTCCTTTACATTCGGAGCAGGCTCGGCATCCAACTGATCCGGTAATTTTTCTAACTCCGTATCATCGTGCGCAGCCATCAGGGCACCCGTCGGATCTTTAAGCTTGGTGTAACTTTCTTCAAAACCAAATTGTCTGCGGTTTTTAGAAACTATAGCCGCTGCAAACAGTTTTGGAACATAATTTTTTGTTTCGGGCCTTAGGTATCTGTTCTTTGGCTTACAGAGTTCCCAAAAGTCGGTTGTGTTGTATTTTTTAATGGCCCGCTGAATTTTCGCTTCGCCTGCATTGTAAGAGGCCGCAGCTAAATGCCAACTGCCAAACATCGCATTGAGCTCCTTGAGGTACTGAATCGCTGCGATGGTTGATTTTTCAACATCCCGACGCTCATCTACCCACCAACTGACTTCTAACCCATATCTGCGCCCCGTGGCCCCCATAAATTGCCAGGCACCGACCGCGCGCGCATGCGAGCGCGCCGTATTATTGAAGCCGCTTTCAATCATCGCCAAATAGACTAAATCTTCCGGTGCCTTTGCATTTTTCAAGATCGGCTTAAGGAACGGAATAAAGTACTCGGATCGCTCTAGATATCGCTCGAAAACCTTCCGCCCCCTACCGGTAAAATATTTAATCCACTTTTCAACCGAGGGATTCATTTCCACCGGAAGGTCAAACTTATCGTTCTCAATCTTCATCTCCTTGTAATACAAGGCATGTGAATCCGGAGGAGTAGCAGCCTTCGCTGTACTTTCGGAAGACACGGTGATTGTTTCTGCAGTCACGGGACCTTTAAACGCAGGACTTGTTGACGAACCCGCGACAATAGGGGCGTTTGAATTCTCCGTTTGGGGAGCCGACGCGCATCCCAAATCGAAAAAACTAAGTCCCCCAGCCAGGGTTAAAAAAACAAGTGCGCTTTCGAGGTGTTTGAAGTTTTTTTTCACGTAAGTACTCCCTCAAATAGTTTAGCTTAAGATTAATTTTTTATCCAAGTGCTTTAAATAAATGAAGATTTCGTCAAAGGACTGACGATCAAAGCTCCTCAGGTAACGGTTCAGTGTAACTGATCAGGCTGAAATCGTTTTAAAAAATCTACGAT
>CAIMNF010000297.1 GCA_903842755.1 Oligoflexia bacterium | reverse complement strand
CTTGTGCAAGAGCCGCGTCAATATCGGAAGATAACTTGCCCTTTAGGTTATTGATTTGTTCTCGTCTTTTCAAGTCACTTGAATTTTTTACGTTTTTATCTTTGCAAACAAACCGGTAAAAACTCTTATACGATAAAGTAAAAAGGTGCGGAGTGCAGTCTTTAAAAATCTGGTGAAGCGGCGCCTTTGGATCATGCGTTGCCTTGACCAGCAAGCTTAAAGTCTCGTCATCTGGCTTCGTTGTCCAAAACGAAATCTGGGGGCCACATCCATACATTTTATTTTCAAGCGGAATAGTCTCTTTCTTAGGTTTTAAAGGTTTTGCCTGATCCAAGGCTTTCGATGCACTTCTCACCAACGACGTCCCAGGCTTAATAGTGCAAGCTTCTGAAAACTCCTTGTCGTTCAAATGAGATACGCAGTTTGAAAAAGTTTGAAGCTTCCGAAGTTCGGGCGCGCCTAAAGCCTCCCTCATTGTTTTTTCAGTGGATGAATGAAAAATTGAATTCGGATTCATTTTCAGATCGAGCTGAATGAGAATCAAAAGGTCTTCATTCGTTAACCTTTTGCTTTTTTGCCCATAACTCCACTTGCCGTTCATTTCAAGGATTCGGGCCTTTTCTGCAGGCGTCACCGATTTGTCACTCGCCATCACCGAAGTGAGGTTTGCGTCGTTGACCCAGTCCGTGCGATCATCAAAATATTCTTCTAGAACGTCTACACCCTTCGACTTTAACGCTGCTGCAAGATCGCGCGCAATGGGCTGAACGTTCTCGGAAACGGGGCAAACATCTTTGACATAAAGTGACTCACCCGAAGCCCCATGCACAGCCAAACCGATCAAAAAACAACTGATTGACCTAATTATTGATATTCTCATACACTCACTTATCGATCACCTAAGGAATTTTCTTGAGCTCTCTGTGGGAGTTCACATAATTCTCATTATCGGCGATTTTGGTGTACATCCTAAGCGCTTAAAAATGATAATTGAGCTCCAAAGCCCCCAACGTCGTTTCTAAGTTATTCGTCCGGGTCTGTAAAATGATCTTCGAACTTCCAAGAAGAAAAAAAACGCTCTGGTAGGATAGCCCAAAGCCATGCCACTGGAATGGCTCCAACTCAAATGCAAGTCCAAATCGGGCCGCAGTTTGCTGTCCATTATCGATACTCACATTTCCTGAAGTATCCACCACATTAGAATGATCCTTAAGAATGGTGAGTTGAGCTACCGGACCGATCTTAAAACGCTTTAGATCAAACCAATAGTCCGACGCAAAAAAGGGCCGGTAACTTGCAAAAACACGGAAAACAATATCCGTAAAAGATACAGCACTTCCAAAAGCGCTAAATGAGCCTGTTCCATATCCTAAATTACAATCAATGCCCATGCGGGACGGGAATTGTCTCCCCCCAACGATTCCATATAGTGACTTTACAGAAGTTAAATCTGAACTGCCCGTGGTTAAACCTACTCGCCACTCGGAAAGTACTTGTTCTCTGATTTTTGGTACTTCAAGACTATAAATCCTGCCCTCACCTCGGGAGCCGATAAACTCCATGGAGTGCGGCAGTGAAAGCCAATCTTCAAAATCGGGCAATGGAACAATCGCGCTGTGTTCTTTCAATTCAAGAATTTTACGATCCAGCTGGATCCCAGTAGTTAGTGCGTTTGACTGAACGATCATCCGCTCGTGTTCAAGCCGAAGTGAATCAGCACCCGGAAGCTCCACAATTCCAATTGGATTCTGGTGCCCTTCCCGGTCGACCCACGTAAGTTCAAGCCGATTTTCTTGATATTCTGAATAGAATGTTTTTATTCCTTGCTGATCCACTACCTCTACGGGGCTACCATTCACCAGAAGCGCAGCGGCCTCGGATTCTAAATGGCCATATTCGTGCCCATTCACTGAAACAAACGCAGGATTCAACGTGCCAGATAAAATAACTGGACTGGGCTTAAGTTCTTTTAATAAATCAACGGAAGAACCATAACTCATACCCGTGAAGCACAAACTAAAAAATGCAGTATAAAAGAGCAAATAAAAGTTCATTTCAAGCCACTTCTTTTTTTAAGATTCCGTATTTTTTCAATTTATACTGAAGAGTACCACGATTGAGACCTAGAAGTTCGGCCGCTTTAATCTGATGATGGTGCGTGATGGTCATTGCGGCTTGAATCGCCTCCGACTCCATTTGTTCTAACCACGTTTCGAGCGGTACTGTGGGATTCCACTGTGCGCATTTTTCATTAGTCGCAACCTTCTCAACTGGGGCAACCGACTGATTACTTGACCCCAATTTCATTTCCGCTGGAATAAATTTACTATCCACTTTCCCGCCAGGGGGCGCAAGAACTATCAAGCGTTCAATTAAATTCCTCAACTCTCGAACATTTCCCGGATAGTTATAAACTTCAAGAATTTTTCGTGCTTCCGGCTCTAAAGAAGCCTTCACACCGAGTTCGTCAGAAAGCGTCTGCCAAAAAAAATCAATTAGTCCTGGGATTTCCTCTTTGCGCTGTGAGAGGGGTAACATGTCAAAGCTCAGGACATTTAACCGGAAAAAAAGATCTTCTCTAAACTTGCCCTCGGTAACCCAATTCTTTAATTGTCGGTGGGTGGCGGTCAAAATACGGGCATCACTGCGAATGATGCGCGAACTGCCCACTCTACAAAATTCTTTTTCTTGTAAAACTCGGAGAAGTTTTGCTTGCAAGGCGAGCGGCATTTCGCCAATCTCGTCCAGGAACAAGGTCCCCCCGTCCGCTAATTCAAATTTTCCTGGTTTTGCAGCAATGGCTCCGGTAAAGGCTCCTTTTTCGTGCCCAAAAAGTTCCGACTCGATCAGGTTTTCGTTCAAACTTGCGCAGTTGATCGCTACAAAAGGCCGTTCGGCACGCGACCCGGATTCATGGATGGCGCGGGCAAGAATCTCTTTTCCAGTTCCGCTTGGTCCTAAAATTAATACCGGTGACGGAACGGACGATACTTGCTTCGCAAAATGTCGAACCTGATCCATGAAAGCGGATTGACCAACTAAAGGATAGCGATTCCCCTGTCCTGCCTTGATGCTTTTTTCAGCCCGCCAAATTCGCAGGTCCATCAGCTTTCGAACTCGGTGCAAAAGCTCGTCGTATTCGATGGGCTTGGACAAATAATCATCGGCACCCATTCGGATCGCTTTCACCGCTTGCTCAATGCTGCCTTCAGCCGTCATTAAAATAAAAGAAGTCAGCGGAAACTGCTCTTTCACTTTTTCTAGTAACTCAAGTCCGCTTATGTTGGGCATTTTTTGATCAGAAAGGACAAGGTCAAATGAGCGATTTTGTAACAGGGTAAGCGCTTCACGACCGTCCTTGGCTTGAGTGATCTCAAAGGACTCTTTTAGGATCTCATTCAGACTTCGGCGAATACCTTCTTCGTCATCCACAATCAGCAGTTGCATACTCTCGTTTCGGAATGGGGAGCAAAGGAATTGAATTTTATTTGGTTTATCGAACGAATTCAGGAATACTTAACTTATGGCGACGATGATTTTCTTCACCCAATCAAAGCGACTCTCGTTTCGTGCAAGCGCCTTTTTAGGACTTTTTATTCTCGGCGCATGTCAAAATAAAGTCACTCCTCCAAACCCGGAATTAACGTCACCCACTCCTCTAAATCAAACTTCGGCTACACCATCGCCGGAACCCAGTATTGCTGCCGATGCCGTCAAAAATTCATCTACTGATCGCGAATGGCTTGCCGAGATTAAAGAAATCAAACCGCAAGTGAGTTTTAGAATGAGTCAAAAAGCAATCTGGGAAGATGCGTCGGTCGATAAACGACTGCACCGCTACGATGCCGTTCAGACCCAGGAGAATGCGAGTGCCCGCATCCTTTATCAAAGTGGTTCAGAGCTTAAGGTAGCGTCTAACAGCTTAATTGTGTTTGATCAGGACCCTGGCCAAATGAAAAACCTGCGTCCAGCTAAAGTGAAGTTAAATAAAAAAACTTCTACCCCGGATCGCGTACTCCTTCGAGCAGGTGAAGTGAAGGGAACGACTCGCTCCGAACTTTGGATTCTAAGTGCGGGCGGACTATTAAAAATTGATGCGAAAACGCAAAAGGATTCGCGCGCCAGCGCGACGGTTGCGGTAAAGGAAGGCAAAACCTTGAAGCTGACTTTAACTGCTGGTCAAGGAACGCTCATTAGCACGGGTAAAAACATTCCCCTCACCTTAAACACTCCGGTAGAGGTAGCGGCACCTTTACCCACTTGGGCAAAAACGCCGACGTCCGCTCCTGCACCACAAGCGTGGAATCCTCCTGTAGGAGAGAACGCGCAAACGGAAGTCACGCTCAGTGAACCTGCTGACGGGGCTCAATTAACGACTAACGAGGTTAAGGTATCCGGCAGCCTAACCGCAACCTCGGGTTCAAAAATTTTAGTGAATGGAAAGATTGTCGAAATTTCTGCTGATTTTAAATTTGAAACCACCGTACTCCTCAAGCCGGGTCCAAATGTCATTGTGGTTCAGCTCATCACCTCAGATGGAAAAGTTAAGTTTTACAGGCGCACGGTGAATGTTATGGTTCAGGAAGGGGCAAAACATGAGTGATTCAGCTCCCGCACGTATTTTAATTGTAGACGACGAGTTTCACCCCCGACAAGTGCTCAGAGCAGCGGCCACGGCGCTAGGGCATGAAGTGGTAGACACCGCAAGTCCTGAAGAGGCGCTTAAATTAGCGCGATTTGAAAAGTTTGATGTCCTAGTGACCGATATGAAAATGCCCCTCATGGACGGGCTAAAATTACTGCAATCAGTCCGTATACATGCTCCCCTAATGAGCGTTATTTTATGTACCGCGCACGGCTCGATTGAAACCGCCGTCGAAGCAATGAAAAACGGCGCCGAAGATTACCTATTAAAACCAATTGAACTCCCCGCTTTTGAAATTGCCTTGGAGCGTATTTTGAAAAAGCGTGCGCTATTCAAGGCGTACCAAGCGTTGACCTCAGAAAACGAAGTGTTGAAGCGCGATTTGCAGATTCGTTATCATCTAAAAACGCTGCTGGGACGAAGCCCCGCATCGAAAAATTTGAAAGAAGCAGTCACTCGCGCACTTTCCCACCGCGACCCGGTACTGATTGAAGGAGAAACCGGAACAGGAAAAAATGATTTAGGCCGAATGATTCACTACAACAGCCCCTGGGCCGCACGAAGTATCTTGTTTTTTGATGTGGCAGCGGTTCCAGAAATCTATCACGAAATACAATTGTTCGGCGAGGAGCTCCGTGTTGGAACTCAAGGTTCTGCGCTTACCCACCCTGGAGTAATTGAGCGTGCCCACCTTGGAACCTTGATCCTTTCTAACGTGGGCGAGCTAAGCCAAATCGCTCAGCAGCGGTTGCTTGCATGCATGGAAACGGGCAAGGTGCAACGCATGGGCGGCAGCACGGGCTTTCATCTGGCAATCGTTCGCTACATCATTACGGCTACTCCCCTGGAACTGCAGCGGGATTTTGAGGGTCATCGGATGATTGAACCTCTTGCAGACCTTTTAAAAAAGAATCGGATCGTGGTCGAACCCCTCCGCAACAGACAACAAGATATTCCCATTCTTTTTCTTGGAATGATTCGGGAGCTTGAGGGCTCATATGGAAAAAAATTCGCGGATATTGACAGCCAAATCTTAGTCGAAATTTCAAGCCTCCCCTTTCTTGGAAACATGAGAGAGTTAAAGGACCTCGCTGCCAGAGTCATTCACCAAGCTCAAGGCGATAAAATTACGTTAGCAGATTATCAACAGGCGCTCCGCTCAACATGAACCGGATTCGGAACCAGCTCACGCTAGTCCTTGCGCTGTTTACCTTAGGGGGAATTCTCCTCACCGCTTTTTTTCTGCTGCAAATTTCACTCCATGATAAGAAAATTTACTCGACCGAGTTAAACTCGGTCCTCGGTCCTTCGATCGCGGATTCGCTTGGCCAGCACATTCGAACCCTTCGGGCCGATCTCCAATCATTTCTAATTTCACCTGGAAAAATTGCATTTTCGGAAAACTTTCGAGATGTTCAAGGGATCCTTCTTTTAAATCCAACTGGAAAAACAATTAGAATTCAAACTGCCGCCAATGCCCGGATTTTGGATTCGGCATGGGTTGAGGCACAGCAGCTTATCGACAATCGTCCACCTGTCGGTTACCCAGTACAATTTTTTAGCGTTGGCCCGCTGCAGGCTTTGTATTTTGTTTTGCAAGATCATGCCAAAGCCGTCGTCTTTCTGAGCGAGGCTTTCGCACAACCTTCCCTGGAGCTTAGCCGTGGCTTTACTGCTGCACTATTTACGAACAAAGGTAATTTGCTTTTTTCAAATAATCATGACCCTACCCTTTCCCGTATACCACTGCCCGATTTGCAGGTCCTCCAGAGTGTAGGGGTGATCACACGCGAAGTAGAAATCGATCACGGTCAAACCCAACTGATTAGCTACACAAGAATTCCAGAAACCGAAGCGGATTATGTCGTAACCCAAGCGCCCCCTGTTTCACTGTTTGACCTTGCTCGACCCATTGTACTCCCCACTACTGGAGTAATTCTGGCCTTGCTCTTATTATCGTTCGTAGCTGCGCTTCTTTTTTCGCGAACATTAGCGAAACCCATCGAAGAACTAACCAAAGCCGCAACCAAGGTGGGCGCCGGCGACTGGGAAGTATTAGTTCAATCTAGACCACGAAATGAGATTGGCCGATTAATTAAAGCATTTATGAAGATGGTCAAGGACCTTCAAAAAAGAGAAAAAGAACTTCACTTGGCCCAACAAAAATTGATTCAAGCAGAAAGTCTTTCTGCCATTGGTCGCTTTGGCGCGGGAGTTGCTCACGAAGTAAAAAACCCGCTCAGTGCAATTTTAGGCTACGCACAAATTTTAGATCGAAAAGCCGAAAGTTTGCCCGAAGCACCTCGTCCCCAATTTAAGGAGTTTCTAAAATACATCATTGAAGAAACACGCCGAGCAAGTCAGATCATCACCGACTTGCTGACCTTTGCACGACAGAAAGAACCCCAGTTTAAAGAAGTGAATCCGGCACTTTTTATTCAGTCGGTCGAACGAAAACTTCGGTTCCAAGTGGAGCAAGCCGGAATTCAATTCCAATGCGCAATCCAACTGGATGAGAGTGAACCCCCTCCCCTCGGGCTTTGGGATGAGGACCAAATTTACCAAGTGATTCTTAACCTTATTCAAAATGCGATTCATGCGTTTGAGAAATCAAACACAAAAGAACGTCTCATTTCGCTTTCTATTTTCTTAAAGTCTAAAGACCTGTTGAGTCTATGCGTTACTGATAATGGAAGTGGAATAGCGCCCGAAAACCTTACAAAACTCTTTGAACCTTTTTTTTCGACGAAAGAAGTGGGAAAAGGAACGGGCTTAGGGCTTGCCATGTGCCATGGAATCGTGGCTCAGCATCGGGGAACAATTGAAGTTGAATCTGTTTTAGGACAAGGAACCACTTTTAAAATAAATCTCCCCGTACGCAATTCTCACAATTAAAATAATAGAATCAAATTTTGGCAGCACAAAATCTTGCACGAAAGGCACGATTGCTAAAAAACTAGCAGGCTGGAATTCTTGCATTTGGTCGGCGCGCCCGTATTTTCAAGAACTTACCCGTCGGCACACCTCCTGCATTCTTCATACGTATAAGGATTCGGAATTAACCGGACCCTAACGTTGGAGGAAACTATGAAGAACGTAAGCGCAAAAAAAATTGTTTCGATGGCCATGATTGGTGCGACCGCATTTGCGGTAGGAGCTTGTGCCCCTAAGGTACAAACAAGCTTAACTGATCCCACATCAAGCACAACAAACACTCCGGTGATGGCGTCATCGGTAAACACGGTTGGACAAAAAATCCAAGGTGCGGCTTTCTTAACTCAAGCTCAAGGCTTAGCTTTAGGAAAACCCGTTAAACCAACTTTCTTAGAACAATTCTTTGGAATAAATACTGCAGAAGCAGATCCATTTAACGGAATTTGGGACCAAGCAGGCTCTGTGCTTGGCTTGAATTGGCAACAAGTAAGTATCAAAGAATATTTAGGAGAAGCGTTAAACTCTCATTTCGTTAATCCAAATGGCGCGAATGTCACCGCCTTCGGACGCTTCAATAGTTCTGTTGGCCAACTTTGTGCCTTAGGAATTGCACTCGCCGAACAAGGCGTGACCGGAATTCCTGCCGATGGACAATATCCGTTTACGATTGATATTGGTCCTGGTACAAAAGTTTCCAGCCAATGTGAAGGCTTCAGTAACTCACCTGCGATGTCCTTAACCGGAACATTGTCTGTGAGCACTCCCTCCGATACTTCGGTTTATATGAAGAAACTTGAGCTCTTAAACGCGGGCATGAATCCTGGCTTTATGTACCTCACCTATTCAGATCAATGGATTAGGATAGCATCCATCGAACACAATGATCAGTTCTTGGAATCCAACCGGACCATCGCTGAATACGACCGGGTAAACAACATTGTTCGATTCGAATATCTTTCGCAAAGCTTTCAACAAGGAAGCGCCGCAGAGTTTCACCGAATCTACATGGATGGCACCAATAACGTTGGATACATCATTAGCCATACCGGCGGAACAGATTCTAACGGACACTCTCAATATCTTCACTTTGCTGCTTCGGGTACTCCTTCGGATGCCACTCGCCAAACCGTGGCAATCAGCGTAGGAATCAAAGGTCAGCAATCGGGCCTGGCTGATTCAGAAGGATTGGACGCCTGTGTGAACGCTTCTAACGGAGCCATTACCAACGATGGATCATTGGTATGCCAAACCACTGGGTTTGAGGTTTCAACTGCAACAGCAATTGCTCCGAGTATCTCGAAACACGCTCAAGAATCGGATATCACTCTGACTCCAACCATGCAAATCCCCTTCCAAAACGTAGGTGAATTGTTGGTGAACGAGAGCTTCTAAGAAACAATTTAAGTATCCTCACTCATCCCTAAGGGCATCCTGATAATTCAGGGTGCCCTTTTTAAATTCATTCCTTGCAGAAAGATCAATGGAAAATCGATGATCGTTTTCAAACTCTCTATTTCCCCATTTGAACAAGTTTTGGAATCGACATTTTTTTGACCCTTTTCGTTCTAAGTATTCACCTGAATTACATTGATCGCCAGAGCGATGGAAAAGAACAAAAATTTTCATATTCACCCTACAATTATGCGCCCAAGAAATTGTGGTAATGACTTCAAAAATAAAACAAAAGAGTTGTACCTCTTCCGGCAAGACGTTAAACTATTTAAAAATGCGTCAAAGATACTGCGTCGGGATATGGGGATTTATTCTGTTGAGTTTCATCAGCGCGCGGGCGGATAACTTTAACGACAACGACGTATCCCATCCCGATCTGTGGATGGAAGCAAGATATGCCGAAGCGGTCATTGCCTACAATAAAAAACGAGTAGAT
>CAIMNF010000296.1 GCA_903842755.1 Oligoflexia bacterium | reverse complement strand
TCCAGGTTTACTTTTATTCGAATCTCGTAAAAAGTTCATAAGCTCCACACCATTTTCAACAAAAACGACTTCGTTGGCCAAACGATTCTCTTTAAGAGCATCAAAAATCATTTCACGATCATCCAAATCATCATCGGCCACCACGATACAAACTGTTTTTTTACTCAGTCTCTCAGAATTCATCCGGACCTCCTAAATTTAACGGCAATTCAATTAAAAATAATGCTCCTGCACCCGGGGTACTTCTGGCAGTAATGGTTCCCCGATGCCGTTCGACAATTCTCCGACATACGGCCAAACCTACACCAGTCCCTTCGTATTCGTGGCGCCCATGTAGTCGCTGAAAAATAGTGAAAATTCGATCTAAATATTTTTCTTCAAATCCGATTCCTTGATCCTGCACTTGAATCTCAACCCGATCTTTTCCCTGAATTGCCCGAACTTCTATTTGGGGAGGTATACCCGGACGATGGAACTTTAAGGCGTTCGCTAGCAAATTTTGAAATAATTGGCGCATTTGGGAAGCATCCGCTTGAAGTGAAGGTAAGAGTCCAACCTGAATTTTTCCTTGCGACTGTTCGATGCGGACCTCTAAATCGGAAAGCACCTCTTTTAACACAACATTTAGGTCCACAGTTTCAAACGGACTTCCCCGAGAAGTGACGCGCGAATAAGTCAAGAGATCATCAATAAGCGTCCGCATTCTACCCGCAGACTTTAAAATTCGCTTCAAGTAATCTTTGCTCTCTTCATTCACCACTGTGGCAATCTGCTGATGGAGGCGATCGCCAAAAGTGAGAATTTTCCGCAGGGGCTCCTGTAAGTCATGTGCTGCAACGGACGCAAAATCTTGGAGTTCACGATTACTCAGCTCTAGTTTTTGAACCAATATTTTTAGTTGTTCTTCCGCGATTTTTCTTCGAGTAATTTCATAACGGATCGAGACGTATTGGTACGGCTTGCCCTGTACATTTAAAAAGGGAGAGATCGTTGTATGAACCCAGTACAAACTTCCATCTTTGGCGCGATTGCAAATTTCACCTTCCCAGTATTTCCCTGAGGAGATCGTTTCCCAGAGACTTTTGAAAAATTCGGCCGAATGGTACCCGGAATTGATGATCCGATGGTTCTTCCCTAAAAGCTCCGCTCGCGAATACTTAGAAATGGAACAGAACTGATCATTCACATGGGTGATGATTCCTGCCTGATCGGTAATGGCGACGATGGCCGATTGATCTAAGGCTTTTCGAATATTCTCAAGCTCTAATGCTGGATTACTCTGAACACTGCTCATTCCTAAACTGCGTCTCCCTCAAAAGAATCCTCGGCGGAATCGTTCGTATTCATTCCGTACTCTTTTTCTTTTCGATACAGGGTGCGCCGGTTAATTCCTAGAATTTGGGACGCCTTGTCCTTTCTGCCAGCCGTTTTTTCGACAATCAGATGAATGTAGCGCCTCTCTAGTTGCTCAAGCGTGGGAAAATCCTGAGTAGCTCCATTAAAAAATGTTTCCGCATCCGCAAGCTCTGGAGTAGGAATGTCCATTTCATCAATGAGGTGCCCCGTACAAAGCACTACTGCTCGCTCCACTACGTTTTCTAGCTCACGAACGTTCCCTTCCCACCGCAACCCCATGAGTTTGGAAATGGCTCGCTTCGTAAAACCTCGCACTCCCACGTTATTGGTTGCTGCATATTTTTTCAAAAAATAATCCGCCAAAATAGGGATATCGTCCTGTCGATGGCGGAGTGGTGGAATTACGATTGGAATTACACTGAGCCGATAATAGAGATCTTCTCTAAAACGTCCATCCTTGATAGCCGCCTTCAAGTCTTTATGGGTCGCAGCGATAATCCGAACATCAATGGGGCGATCGACATTATCCCCGACCGCCCGAACCTTTTTCTCCTGAATGACTCGCAAAAGCTTGGATTGTAATTGGACATTCATGTCGCCAATTTCATCTAGAAAGAGTGTTCCGCCCTCAGCTTCTTCGAACAATCCTTTTTTC